>DATMTZ010000238.1:0-3363 GCA_035563975.1 Oxalicibacterium sp.
GTCATCGGCACCATGCGGTTGTTCATCTGCTGCCGGATGATGGCGATCGACTGGCGGTATTCCCACAGGTGTTCCGGTTCCGGATTCAGCCACAGATAATTCGGGAAGGTTTTCGTGAAACGCTGCAGCCAAGCGGCGCCGGCCTCCGCATTGTGGAAGTCGATGGCGCCGCCGGGCTGCAAAATCTCGTACGGGCTCATCGTCGCATCGCCGACAAAGATCAGCTTGGTATCCGGCGCATACGTATGCAATACATCCCAGGTCGCGAAGCGTTCGGTCTGGCGGCGCTGGTTGCTGCGCCACAGCTGGTCGTACACGCAGTTGTGGAAATAGTAGAAGGAGAGATTCTTGAATTCGGTCTTCGCCGCCGAAAACAGTTCCTCGACACGATGCACGTGATCGTCCATCGAACCGCCGACGTCCATCAGCATCAGCACCTTGACGTTGTTGCGCCGCTCCGGCCGCATGCGGATGTCCAGATAACCGGCATTGTTCGCGGTCGATCGGATCGTCTCATCGAGCGCCAGTTCTTCCGCCGCACCGTCTCGCGCAAAGCGGCGCAGACGACGCAGTGCGACCTTGATGTTCCGCGTGCCGATCTCGCGCGAGGCATCGTAGTCGCGGTAGCTGCGCTGTTCCCATACCTTGACGGCACTGCGCTGCCGGCTTTCGCCGCCGATGCGGATGCCTTCCGGGTTGTAGCCGCTGTTGCCGAAGGGCGAGGTGCCGCCGGTGCCGATCCACTTGCTGCCGCCTTCGTGTCTTTCCTTCTGTTCTTCGAGCAGTTCCTTCAGCCGGTCCATCAGCTTGTCGTAGCCGAATTTCTCGATCGCCGCTTTCTGCTCGGTCGTCAGTTCGCGCATCGCGCGTTTCATCAGCCAGTCCAGCGGAATGTCAGCTTGATCGAATGCGGTAGCGATACCCTTGAAGTACGCGCCGAAAGCCTGGTCGAACTTGTCGAAGTTGGCTTCGTCCTTGACCAGGATCAGCCGTGCGAGATAGTAGAAGTCGTCGAAGGAACAGTTGACCAGATCCTTTTCCAGCGCTTCCAGCAGCTGCAGGAATTCCTTGATCGATACCGGGATGCCGGCATCCTTCAGCGTGTAAAAGAAATCGATCAGCACGCGCCGCGATGCCTTTCCAGCTGATGCTGCAGGTGACGTTTCACGGCCGGCCATTCCGATTCGATGATCGAAAACACGACGGTGTCGCGGAGGGAACCGTCGGGCAGGCGCTGGTGATTGCGCAGCACGCCATCCTGCTTGGCGCCGAGGGCGGCGATGGCGGCGCGCGACTGCTGGTTCATCCAGTGCGTGCGGAATTCGACCGCGATGCATTGCAGGGTCTCGAACGCATGCGTCAGCAGCAACAGCTTGGCTTCGCGATTGATGCCGCTGCGTTGCGCGCTGGCGGCATGCCAGGTCGAGCCGATTTCCAGCCGGCGGTTGGCTGCGTCGATATTCATGTAGCGCGTGCTGCCGATGACGGCGTCGTTGCGATTGTCGCGAATGATGAAGGGCAGGGCCGTTTCCTTCTGCTGCATGTCCAGCGCGGTTTCAATGTACGCGCGCATCTTTTCCGGCGAAGCGACCGAGGTGTACCAGAGCTTCCACAGTTCGCCATCGGACGCGGCGGCGATCAGCGCATCGTGATGCGCATGCGTCAGCGGCTCCAGCGTGACCAGCCGGCCGGCGAGTGTGATCGGTTCGACGAAGGCCATGGCGTTCAGCGGTCCGCGCGCGACATGAAGACCAGGCGCTCGAACAGGTGGATGTCCTGCTCGTTCTTCAGCAACGCGCCGTGCAGCGGCGGCACGATCAGGCGGTCGTCATTGCTGCGCAGCGCTTCTGGCGGAATGTCTTCGGCCAGCAGCAGCTTCAGCCAGTCCAGCAATTCGGAGGTCGAGGGTTTTTTCTTCAGGCCGCTGATTTCGCGCACTTCGTAAAACACCTGCAGCGCCTGCGCCAGCAGTTCCTTCTTGAGGTTCGGGAAATGCACGGCGACGATCTGCGCCATCGTGTCGCGATCGGGAAACTTGATGTAGTGGAAGAAGCAGCGGCGCAGGAAGGCGTCCGGCAATTCCTTCTCGTTGTTCGAGGTGATGATGACGAGCGGGCGATGCTTGGCCTTCACCATCTCGCGCGTCTCGTACACGTAGAACTCCATGCGGTCGAGCTCGCGCAGCAGGTCGTTCGGGAATTCGATGTCGGCCTTGTCGATTTCGTCGATCAGCAGTACCACTTGCTGCTCGGCGGTGAAGGCTTGCCACAGCACGCCCTTGACGATGTAGTTTTCGATGTGCCTGACGCGCTCGTCGCCCAGTTGCGAATCGCGCAGGCGGGACACGGCGTCGTATTCGTACAGGCCTTGCTGCGCTTTTGTGGTCGATTTGATATGCCACTGTAGCAAGGGCATGCCGAGCGCCGCCGCCACTTCCTCGGCCAGCATGGTCTTGCCGGTACCCGGCTCGCCCTTGATCAGCAGCGGGCGCTGGAGCGCGAGCGCGGCATTGACGGCGAGCTTCAGATCGCCGGTCGCCACATAATCGCGGGAACCTTCGAAGCGTGTTTCTTGTCGCATCACGATGTCATTTCAATGAAAAGAAGTTGGAGTATATCGGAGGTAATCGGCGCGGATTCTCGCCGCGTATGCCGTCTGCACCCACCCGCCGGCCGGTTTGACGTTCTCTTGTTCTCCCCTCGTACAATGCCGGTATGAAAATCTCGTTTCTCCGAATCTGCGCAATCTGGCGCCGGTTCCGCCGCGGTGCATTGCGGCATCACATTCATCACGAACGCTACCTGCCGCAGATCGAGGGCTTGATGCGGCGCGCCGATCCGCGCGCCTCCTGGCATGCGCGCGCCAACTGGATGATCGACCTGGCCGACTGGATGCGGCGCGAGCCGAAAGTCTCGCTGCTGGACGCGGCCGAATGGCGGCGCGTCAAGCAGCACCGCGTGCGTTACATGCTGGACTGGCTCGATGCCAACCGCGATGTGCGGCAGGCGGTGCAGATGACGCTGCAGAAAACCTTGCGCGAGGCGACCGGGCACGAACTGTTCTCCGCGACCGGCATGCCGCGCGAATCGGCCTTTTTTTCCGAGCTGTCCGATCGCATCGCCAAGCTGATCCTGCCGCGTCCGATCGGCGATTGCGACCTGTCGATGCTGTTCACCGCGATGTTCCCCGAGCAGTCGGATGCCGAATGGCTGCTGGGAATCGACAACAAAACGCTGACGCGGCTGTGGAAACTGTGCGGCGACGACGGCATTGCGCACGGCTATCGTCAGCAGATCGACGAGGCCATGCTGTATCTCGTGACCATGGTGATTTCGGTCGGCATCAGTCCTGCTTTCCGTCAGC
>DATMTZ010000239.1:0-3752 GCA_035563975.1 Oxalicibacterium sp.
ATCGTGGTTAGAAATTCGCCGCTCATCGAAGCGGTGAACGGGAGGTCTTTGAAACCCCAGATTTTAACCGGTTTTAGCCGTGCCCCGACGATTTGCGGGCGAGGAAGCGCGCGGCCAGCAGCAGCGCCGACGCCAGCAGCACGATTGCCGCATTGCCGAAGCGGACATAAGGCGTCAACCCCTGATAGCCCTGTACGGAAGTAGTCAACACATCGCGCGTAAACGGCTTCAGCTGCGCCCTTATCCTGCCTTTCGGATCGACGACTGCGGTCGCGCCGGTATTGGTGGCGCGCAGCATCGGCCGGCCGGTCTCGATCGCGCGCATCTGCGAAATCTGCAGATGCTGCGGCAGCGCGATCGAATCGCCGAACCATGCGATGTTCGACATGTTCAGCAGCATGGTCGCAACCGGGCGACCGACCGCAGCGCTGTTGCGCAATTGCGCCGCAATCTCTTCGCCGAACAGATCCTCGTAGCAGATGTTCGGCAGCACCCACTGGTCGCGCACGTCGAATGGCAGTTGCAGCGCGGCGCCGCGCGTGAAATCGCCGAGCGGGATGTGCATCATGTCGACGAACCAGCGAAAGCCGAGCGGAATGAATTCACCAAAGGGCACCAGGTGATGCTTGTCGTAGCGGTAGATAGCGGATGCTTCGTTTGCCGTACCCGGCGAGATGCCGAGCACACTATTGGCATATTGCCGCGGACCGTCGCTGACCGGCACGCCGATCGCGAGATGACTGTTGGTGGCGCTCGAAAAGGCGGACAGGCGCGGCAGGTAGTCGTCCGGCAACTGGTTGGCAAGCAGCGGTAACGCGGTTTCCGGCGTGGCGATCAAGTCGGCTGGCGCCGTGCGGATCATGTCTTCATACAGCGTCAGTGTCTGGTTTGCCTGTTCAGGATCGAACTTCATTTCCTGCGGCACGTTGCCCTGCAGCAGGCGAATGGAGATCGGCGCGCCGTTCGGCACGGTCCAGTCGATTTGCCGCAAGCCCAGGCCGGCCAGCGCGATGGCCGCCAGCGTCAGCAGCGGCACGATGCGCTTGCGCGACGCGGTGCGTCTTTGCAGCGCCATCGCGAAGCACCCGCTGCACACGGCGGCCAGCCAGCCGACGCCGTATACGCCGAGCACCGGTGCGAAGCCGGCAAGCGGGCTATCGGTGTGCGCATAGCCGGTACTAACCCAGGGAAAACCGGTGAACAGCCAGCCGCGCAGCCATTCCGCCAATATCCACAAGGCAGGCAGAACCAGTAGCAGGATGCTCGACGCCGGCACACGCCGGCTTTGCCGCAGCCACGTGGCGATGCCTGCCACGGCGGCCGGAAAGGCGCCGAGATACAGCGCCAGCAGCGCCACGGCCAGCGCCGCCATCGCGGACGGCATGCCGCCGTAGTCGTGCATGCTGATATACAGCCAATGCACGCCGCACACCGACCAGCCGAAGCCGAACAGCCACGCAATCGTCACGGCAGAACGGATCTTCGTTGCGCCGGCCACCAGGTGAAAGAGTAAGGCCAGCGTCAGGATTTGCAGCGGCCACCAGCCGAATGGCGCGAAGGTGAATACGTTCAGCGCGCCGGCCCCCAGCGAGAGGATGGCCAGCGGCAAAGGCGGAAGCGCGCGGAGAGTGGAGATAGTCACGCGTACAGGCGATCGGGTTGTGCGAGGCGGGCCGGCGTCGCGACAGCAATCGCAACGCGGGGCGCGGGTGTGCCGGCTTTACGGGTTGGCGGCATCGTCCGTTTCGGCCGCCGGCAGTTTTTCGACCAGCAGCACGTGGATCTGGCGCGCGTCGGCACGCAGAATTTCAAAGCGCAATCCGTCGATTTCGACGATTTCGCTTTTGTGCGGCACGCGCGCAAGGTGGTCAATGACAAAGCCGCCTATGGTGTCGACATCCGCATTGCTCAAATCGGTGGCCAAGGCCTCGTTGAACTGTTGAAGTTCGGTCAGCGCCTTGACGCGCCAGCGCGGGCCGTGCGCGCCGGCCTTGACCGCCAGGATGTTGTCGTCCACATCGTCGAAGTCGTATTCGTCCTCGATATTGCCGACGATCTGTTCCAGCACGTCCTCGATCGTGACGAGGCCGGCCACGCCGCCGTATTCGTCCACCACGATCGCCATGTGATGATGCTTGTCGCGGAAATCGGCCAGCAACACATTCAGGCGTTTCGATTCCGGAATGAATTGCGGCGGACGCAGCATGGCGCGCACGTCGAAGGACTCTTCCGCGTAGTAGCGCAGCAAATCCTTCGCCAGCAGGATGCCGACCACCTTGTCGCGCTCGCCTTCGACCGCGGGAAAGCGCGAGTGCGCGGTCTCCAGCACCATCGGCAGCCATTCCTCGATCGGCGTGGTGATGTCGACCACGTCCATCTGTGAGCGCGGCACCATGATGTCGCGCGCCGCCAGTTCCGATACCTGGAACACGCCTTCGATCATGGAAAGCGCGTCGGCGTCGATGAGCTTGCGCTCGTGCGCTTCCTGCAGCACTTCCAGCAACTCGGCGCGGCTGTCCGGCTCGGGCGCGATCAGCGCGGTCAGGCGTTCGAACAGCGAACGATGGGGTTTGGGGTCGGCGGACTTGCCACTACTGGGAATGTCTTGCATAAGGCGGGAAGCCGTTGCGGAAGGTGGTTTCAAGAGATAGTAGGATACAACAAATGCGATGCGCGTCCGGCGGCCCCCGATCGTTGCTTGTCACTGCTGTGCATAGGGATTGGCAAAACCGAGCGCAGCCAGGATTTCCGTTTCCAGCTGTTCCATTTCTTCCGCTTCCTCGTCCGATTCATGATCATAGCCCTGCGCATGCAGCACGCCGTGCACGATCAGGTGCGCCGCATGCGCCTGCAGCGACTTGTTCTGTTCGGCCGCTTCACGCTGCAACACGTCGGTGCACAGGATGATGTCGGCCTGTGTCGGTTCGTCTCCGCTCAGTTCCGCGCCGCCGTCTTCGGTATAGGCGAAGGTCAGCACATTGGTCGCGTAATCCTTGTTGCGATAGTCGCGGTTCAATGCGCGGCCTTCCTCGGCGTCGACAAAGCGCAAGGTCAGTTGCGCCGGTGCAAACAGCGCAGCCTGCACCCAGCGGCGCAGCATCGGGCGCGTGACGATGTCCTGCAGGCGGGTATCCGCGTACTGGACCGAGAGCGAAAGCTTATTTTTTGCCGGCATTGCGCGAAGCGGTTTTAGCGACGATGGATTTTTGCGCCGGCGGCGTTGCTTCCTGGTAGGCATCGACGATGCGCGCCACCAGCGGATGGCGCACCACATCGGCGCTGGAAAAGCGGGTGAAGGCCAGGCCGCGCACATTGGCAAGCACGTCGATTGCTTCGACCAGGCCGCTTTGCTGCGAGCGCTGCAGGTCGATCTGCGTGATGTCGCCGGTGACCACGGCCTTGCTGCCGAAGCCGATGCGCGTCAGGAACATCTTCATCTGTTCCGGCGTCGTGTTCTGCGCCTCGTCGAGGATCACGAAGGCGTGGTTCAGCGTGCGGCCGCGCATGTAGGCCAGCGGCGCAATCTCGATCGCCTGCTTCTCGAACATCTTCTGCGTGCGGTCGAAACCCAGCAAGTCGTACAGCGCGTCGTACAGCGGGCGCAGATAGGGATCGACCTTCTGCGCCAGATCGCCGGGCAGGAAGCCGAGCCGTTCGCCGGCTTCGACCGCCGGCCGTGTCAGGATGATGCGCTTGACGGCGTCGCGCTCCAGCGCGTCGACTGCGCAGGCGACGGCGAGATAGGTCTTGCC
>DATMTZ010000240.1:0-7865 GCA_035563975.1 Oxalicibacterium sp.
GCATTGATTGATTCATCCAGCGCGCCGCGGTCTGTTGTAACAGCGGCGCCATCTCTTCTCCCCGGAAAGAAATCATGATCCTTGGCATAGACGTCGGCGGCACGCATACCGATTCGGTATTGATGCAAGACCGAAAAATCGTCCGCAAATCGAAAGTCCTGACCGACAAGAACGACATCCTCGGCTGTGTGATGCGCGCGACGCAGGCGGTCGTCACGCCGGACGACATCAGGCAGCTGAAGCGTATCGTGCTCAGTACCACGATTTCCACCAACGCAGTGGCACAGAACCAGCTGGAACCGGTCGGCTTGATCGTGATGAACGGTCCCGGCGTGTCGCCCAAGGATTTGCCGCTGTCGGATCGGGCGCATTTCATCGCCGGCTACATGAACCATCGCGGCATCGAAGCGGAAGCCATCGATGAAGACGAACTCGAAGCGCTGAAGCGGCAATTCGCCGTCGACAAGATCGACAATCTCGCGATCATCGGCAAGTTCTCGACGCGCAATCCGGTACACGAGCAGGAAGTCAGCGCCTACTTTTCCGATCAAATCGTGCATGCGTCCCTTGGGCACCACCAATCAGGTGTGCTGAACTTCCCTCGCCGCATCGCGACAACCTATCTGAACTCGGCAATCTGGCGACTGCACAGCCGCATGATCGATCAGCTCGAAAGTTATCTGCGCGAACTCGGCGCCGACGTGCCGCTATTCATCCTGAAGGCCGACGGCGGCACCATCGGCGTCAAACAGTCGCGTTTATTTCCTGTACAAACGATTCTGTCCGGCCCGGCCGCCACCATCATGGGCGTGCTGCCCTTTGTTTCTTCGACCGGCGATTCGGTATCGATCGACGTCGGCGGCACGACGACCGACATTGCGCTGTTCGCCGACGGCGCGCCGCTGCTGGAACCGAAAGGCGTGGAGATCGAAGGACACAAGACGCTGATCCGCGGCCTGCTCACGCATTCGATGGCACTCGGCGGCGACAGCCATGTGCAGGTCGTCAACGGCACGTTGCAGATCGGCCCTGAACGCAAAGGCGCCGCGATGGCTTTCGACGGCCCGGTGCCGACGCCGACCGATGCACTGATCGTGCTGGGACGCGCGGCCATCGGCGACAAGGCCAAGGCGCTGCAGGCGATGGAAGGTATTGCAAACCAGTTGCAACAGACGCCGGAACAGGCTGCGCAAGCGGTGATCGACAACATGTCTGCCAGCATCGCCGCCAAAGTCCGGCAGATGATCGACGAAGTCAACAGCAAGCCGGTCTATACGATCCATGAACTGCTGGAAGGCAAGACACTGCATCCGCAGCAGCTCATTGCAGTCGGCGGACCGGCGCCCTACCTGGCAAAACAAGTAGGCGAACTGCTGGGAATGCCGGCTGTCGTGCCGGAGAATTCGGACGTGATCAATGCTACCGGCGCAGCCACGGCGCGCACGACTGTCGAATTGAATCTGCTGGCCGACACCGAATCGCAGCAGCTGACCTTCGCCGAAGATGGACGCAAGATGAAGATTTCCGCGCGTGCCACCGTGGATGACATCGTTGAAATCGGACGGGATCGCCTGATCGAAATCGCGAAGGCCGCCGGTGCGCAGGATGAAGATCTTGAAGTCGAAGTCGCGGACTGCCAGTCCTTCAACGTCATCCACGGTTATTCGACTACCGGCAAGAACATTCGTGTCCGGCTGCAGATCAAGCCCGGACTGATCAAGCACGAACCAACGCAACCCGCACAAGTTTGAGAGGCCTATCGTGACGAACAAAACAGGATTGGTATTTTTCCCGGCATTCGACTACGCGATTTCGCCGACGCACCCGGAACGCGAGGAGCGCCTGCTGTACACGCAGGACCAGGTCTTCGAGGAAGGCTTGCTGGATTTCGATAACATCAAGGAATTCAAGCCGGGACTCGCCACCAAGGAAGACATTCAGCGCGTGCACTTCTGCGTGCCGGGCATCGACGAGATCGTGCACGCCTCGCACCTGATCGCCGTCGGCGGCTGCATCACCGCGGCCGACAAGGTGATGACGAAGGAAGTGGACAACGCGTTCGCGCTGGTGCGCCCCTGCGGCCACCACTCTTTCCGCGTCGTGCACGGCAGCCGCGGCTTCTGCACGCTGAACATGGAAGCGATCATGGTCGAGTACATCCGCCACAAGTACGGCGTGAAGAAGATCGCGATCGTCGATACCGATTGCCATCACGGCGACGGCTCGCAGGACATCTTCTGGCACGATCCGAACACGCTGTTCATCTCGCTGCACCAGGACGGCCGCACGCTGTACCCCGGCTCCGGCTTCCCGAACGAACTGGGCGGCCCGAACGCCTTCGGCACCACGATCAACCTGCCGATGCCGCCGGACACCTGCGAGGAAGGCTTCCTGTACGTGCTGGACGAGATCGTGATGCCGATCCTGGAAGAATTCAAGCCGGACCTGATCATCAATTCGGCCGGCCAGGACAATCACTATTCCGATCCGATCACGAACATGAAATTCACCGCGCACGGTTACGCGGTACTGAACCAGCGCCTGAAACCCGATCTCGCCGTGCTGGAAGGCGGCTACTCGATCGAGACCGCGCTGCCCTACATCAATACCGGCATCATCCTGGCGATGGCCGGCATGGATTTCAGCCACATCAAGGAACCGGACTACGATGCGGAAGACCAGAAGCAGCCGGCCGCAATCGGCGCCTATCTGGAGAAGCTGAAGGATGCGACCTTCTATCACTGGAACAACCGCCATGCGCTGCGCGACAAGGTCTATCCGCCGCAAGAGTTCTACACGCGCGACGAGGAAGTCTATTACGACACCGCCGGCATCCGCGAAGCCATTCACGAAACGGTGCGCTCCTGCCCGGATTGCGGCGGCACGGTCGTGATCGACTCGCGCTGCGACGATACGCACAGCCACATCCTGGCAGTGCAGATTCCGCGCTATGCCTGCGATCCCTGCCGCCGCCATGGCGAAGAGCAGTTCGAGCAGGCCCAAACCGGCCGCGGACACTACACGCAGGTCTTCCTGCAGGACAAGGATCAAGATCGCTATTTGTCGAAATGATCGACCGTCGCTACCGCTTGGTGGAGCGGCAGCGGCCTGCAATTCAGAAGCGCAGCAACAGGCAGGCCAGCAAAGCTGCATTCGACAGCACGCTCAGCCTGTACATGCGCTGGAAGGAAGGCTTGCTGCACTTGTGGCGCAGCGTCTTCTGCGCCAGCCAGCCCCCCGGCCAGCCGCCGATCAGATCGAGAAAATGCAGCGTGCGTTCGGCAATCCGGCGCTTGCCCTTGCGCGCGGCGCGCTTGTCGCATGCATAGGCGGTAAAGCTGATCGCGCTCACTACACCATACGCTGCCAGTACGAGCGTCCATGCAGCGAGATGCGCAGCGCTCACAGGAAGACGGGTTCCGGCTCCAGCAATACGTCGAAGCGCTGCACGACGTCGTCCTGTATCGCCTTGGCCAGTTGCGCAATCTCGCTGCCGCTGGCGCCGCCGCGGTTGACCAGCACCAGCGCCTGATTTTCATAAACGCCAGCCGCGCCGGCGGTTCTGCCCTTCCAGCCGCATTGATCGATCAGCCACCCTGCAGCCAGCTTGACGCTGCCGTCTGCCTGCGGGTAATTGACCAGTTGCGGGTAACGCGCAAGCAAGGCATCGCGCTGCGCCGGCGTGACCACCGGGTTCTTGAAAAAACTGCCGGCATTGCCGATGCGTGCAGGGTCGGGCAATTTGCGCGTGCGGATGGCGATCACCGCATCGCTGATCTGGCGCGCCGTCGGCTGATCGATGCCACGCGCGGCGAGTTCCTGCATCACGTCGGCATAACGCACATTGGCTTCCCATTTTTTGGGCAACGCAAATGTCACGTCCGTCACGACGGCGCGATCGCGCAATGCATGCTTGAAGACGCTGTCGCGATAGCCGAACGCGCAGCCGGCGCGATCGAGTGTTGCGGTTTCACCGGTCTCGAAATCGAATATCGACAATGCATGAAAGCGATCCTTGAGCTCGACGCCGTAGGCGCCGATGTTCTGGATCGGCGCGGCACCGACGCTGCCGGGAATCAGCGACAGGTTCTCAAGCCCGCCCAGGCCGTGCGCCAGCGTCCATTGCACCAATCCGTGCCAGCTCTCGCCGGCGGCGGCGCGCACATAGGTGGCGTCGTCATCTTCTCCGACGATCGCGATGCCCCTGTTTTGCATGTGCAAGGCCAAACCGGGAAAGTCGCGCGTCAGCAGGATGTTGGAGCCGCCTCCCAGCACCAGGCGCGGCATCGCTGCCAGCACCGCATCCTCGCGTACTGTCTTCAGCATCGCTGCCGACGTGACAGCCAGATAGGCGCGCGCCGACGCTTCCACCCCGAAGGTATTGAATGCGCGCAGGGAAAAATCGTGCTGGATGGGCAGGGAATTCGACATAAGCGGCGATTATAATCGCCCGCCTAGTCACCCGCTTTTTTGTCCGCTAGAATGGGCCGCTACCGACTCACGGCGCAGCCTCCGGCATGCGCAGCACGCACAAAGGAACATACATCATGCCTTCTTTCGATACCGTCTCCGAAGCCAACATGGTCGAAGTCAAGAATGCCGTCGACCAGGCCACCAAGGAGATTTCCACCCGCTTCGACTTCAAGGGCAGCGACGCCCGCGTCGAGCAGAAAGAACGCGACCTGACGGTGTACGCCGATTCCGAATTTCAGCTCAGCCAGGTGCGCGACGTCCTGACAAACAAGATGACCAAGCGCAACGTCGACGTGCGCTTCCTGGACCTGGGCAAGATCGAGAAGATCGGCGGCGACAAGGTCAAGCAGGTCATCAAGATCAAGAACGGTATCGAATCCGAGGATGCAAAGAAAATCGTGCGCATCATCAAGGACAGCAAGATGAAGGTGCAAGCCAGCATTCAGGGCGATGCAGTGCGCGTGACCGGCGCCAAGCGCGACGACCTGCAGGCGACGATGGCGATGCTGCGCAAGGAAGTGAAGGACTTGCCGCTGGAGTTCAACAACTTCCGCGATTGAATCATCGGCGCTTCGCGCCGTGCAATACAGGAATATTCCCGTCGCATCGCTGACACGCCCCTCGCACCATAACAAGAACGAAATGAGGACTCTGCCATGATGAACAAAGGATTGCTCGCCCTCGCCTGCAGCTTCGCTGCCCTGCATGCGCAGGCAGCTGACATCAGCGTGATCGGCGTTTTTCCCGGCAAGGCCGTGCTGGTCATCGACGGCGCTTCGCCTAAAACCTATTCGGTGGGCACCACCGTTTCCAGCGGCATCAAGCTGGTCGCGGTGGGCCGCGACAATGCGGTGTTCGAGGCGAACGGCAAGAAGGAAAAGATCGATCTCGGCGAACACGTCAACCGGATATCGCCATCGAGCGGCGCCAGCGTTACCTTGCAAGCCGACAGCCGCGGCCATTTTCTCGTGCAGGGCCAGATCAACGGCGGCACGACACGCATGCTGGTCGACACCGGCGCTTCCTACGTCGCGCTGCCCGCGGCCGATGCGGTCCGCCTCGGCATCGACTATAAAAAGGGCCGCCCCGGCTACGTGAATACCGCAAACGGCGTGGCGCCGGTCTATCAGGTGACGCTGGATTCGGTAAAAGTCGGCAACATCGTGCTGAACCAGGTCGATGGCCTGGTGCAGGAAAACGGGCTGTCCATCATCCTGCTCGGCATGTCCTTCCTGAACCGCACCGAGATGCGCCGCGATGGCGAACAGATGGTGCTGACCAAACGCTATTAAGAAAAAAGCACCGCGCAGCAGTGCTTTTTTTCTTCAGTGGTGATCGGCGCGGCAATCGCGGCGTCTTACCTTTTCATCGCCTTGCGTGCATGGCGCACGATGACATTGTCCGGCGCATTGGCGGCAACCTCCTCGATCAGCGGGCGGTACTTTTCCTGGCGCGCGCTGCCGAGTGCCTTCACCATCCACGCGATACTGTCGCCGTTGCGTTCATCGTTCGACATGTATGTGGCCCGGATTTGTTCTGCCAGCGCTTCCAGCAGCACATCATCCTTGCTCTGGTAGTACACGCGCTTGGCGCCGATCTTCTTCAGATCGAAGTCGTCGGACTGCAGCATGTTGCGTATACGGTTGACCTCGTCGCTGTAGCGTGGATCGAAGTTTGCGCGGTTCGAAATGACCGGATTCCAGCGCTGATATCTGGGCAGATCCTCCAGCGCATCCCGGACATACCCGTTGTAAGTCACTTCGTCCCGATAGCGCTCCAGCGTCGGAATGTATTTGGACTGGCCGGAATAGCCGAGCGCGCGAATATACAGCGCCACCTCGTTCTTGACGTGGCGATCGGTGAGGCCTTCCTCGGCACGCGCCGTCAAACGCTGTTCGATGAGGTCGAATACGCGCGGGTCGGAAATGCCTTTCCAGGCAAGCGCTTCGAGAGTGGCAGGATTGATGCTCTTCCCTTCCGCAAAAGCTTGCGTGTAGCTCGCCACATCTTCTTCCATCGTTGCGGCAAATGCCGCGCTGCAAAGGCACAGGGCGGCGATCAGGGATATCAGCTTTTTCATTTGAGGACGAGAAGTTGGAGGAAGACGTAGTGTAGCCGCATCCTGTGCGGCTTCCATCCCATAAACATACGAACGATACGCCAGACGGGCAAAAAGAAAGGGCGCCGATATGGCGCCCTTCGATGACCGCTTACGCGTCCGGATCTTTCACATGCCGGCGCTGCTTGACCGCGTCAGCCAGTGTCTCCAGCACACCGAGACTGTCTTCCCAGTTGATGCAGCCGTCCGTGACGGACTGGCCGTAAGTCAGCTCCTTGCCGGGAATCAGATCCTGGCGGCCGGCAACCAGGTGCGACTCCACCATCACGCCGACGATGCGCGTCTCGCCGCCGGCGATCTGTGCGGCGATGTTGGCATTGACCGGGATCTGGTTTTCCGGCTTCTTCGAGCTGTTGGCGTGCGAGGTGTCGATCATCAGGCGCGACGCCAGGCCGGCTGCCGCGATGTCCTTGCATGCCTGGTCGACGCTGGCGGCGTCATAGTTCGGCGTCTTGCCGCCACGCAGGATCACGTGACAATCCTCGTTGCCACTGGTCGACACGATCGCCGAGTGGCCGCCTTTCGTCACCGACAGGAAATGGTGCGGCTGCGACGCCGCCTTGATCGCATCAACCGCGATTTTGACGTTGCCGTCGGTACCGTTCTTGAAGCCGACCGGGCACGACAGGCCGGATGCCAACTCACGGTGCACCTGCGATTCGGTCGTGCGCGCACCGATCGCGCCCCAGCTGATCAGGTCGGCGATGTATTGCGGGCTGATCACGTCGAGGAATTCGGTGCCCGCAGGCAGCCCGAGTTCGTTGATATTTACCAGCAGCTCGCGCGCCATACGCAGGCCGTCGTTGATGCGGAAGCTGTTGTCCATGTACGGATCGTTGATCAGGCCTTTCCAGCCGACCGTCGTGCGCGGCTTTTCGAAATACACGCGCATGATGATTTCCAGCTCGCCGGCATAGCGCTCGCGCTGCTTGACCAGCAGGTTCGCGTATTCCATCGCGGCCTTGGTATCGTGGATGGAGCAAGGGCCGATCACGACCATCAGGCGGTCGTCCTGACCGTGCAGGATGCGGTGCAGGGCCGTCCGCGCGTTGGACGTCGTCGTCGCAACCTTGTCAGAGCAGGCAAACTCGCGAATCAGATGCGACGGTGGGGTCAGTTCCTTCATTTCTCGAATCCGTAAATCATCGGTGCGCGGCATGGTGGTTCTCCATTCAATTCTCTAGTCAGTTGCGGAAAGAGTAACGCTTCGCTTAACTCAGTCCCACAATCTATTTGCTTCGCAAGAAAAAGAAAAAACCGCCATCGCTGGCGG
>DATMTZ010000241.1:0-12910 GCA_035563975.1 Oxalicibacterium sp.
TCGATTTGGAACGCCGGGAATGCGCGATTGATGCAGCGCAACTGCCATTGAAAAAATTCCATTGCTTACCGAAAGACATTATAAATTTTACAATCATTAAACCCTTTTGCGACTATACTTGCCATGCTTGTTGTTTTTTTATTAACAAAAAAAGGGGTTTATCATGCGATTCAAGCTCTGTTTTGCGCTGCTCTCCCTCACTGCTGCGGTCGGCGCATCCGCAGCCCCCACCATCGGGAATGCGGATGTTTCCGACGTTACGCTGAACGGCCAGGCTGCCGACAACATCGCGTTCTCAACCGAAAACGGCCAGGCCGGGCCGAACGGAAATCCAAGCGTGTTCGATAGTGTGTTTGGCGGCTCGTGGAACTTGCTGACGAAGGTGGACAGCTCAGTGAATGTCTCACCCGCGGTACTTAACGTCGCAGGGTCGACTCTTTCGATGGACTTTGCACTGAACCCGGACCACACAAGCGGCACATGGTCCATCAGCTCGGCAAAGGAAATGGTGATCGATCTGGTATTGGGTATTCATGCCGGCGGCGCGACGGCATCGTTCCTGTTCGACGATGAGCATCTCGCGGCGGGCGCAAGCAACAACGGTACGTTCAAGATCGACTGGTTCAACGACGGCGGCCAAGTACCCGAGTACTCGAACGCGACTCTCTTCTACAAGGACGCCACGTTGGTTTCGGCAGTGCCTGAACCAGCGACCTACGCGATGATGCTCGGCGGCTTGGGCCTGTTCGGGTTTATGGCAAGCAGGAAGAAAAAGGACAACAAGCGACCCACACAACAGTCGGCGACGCCGGCCCTGTCCTAAAGCAAACGCCTTGACGATGCTGATGCCGGCATCGCCTTGCCGTCTTGCGAGACCTTGCCACGGCAAGGTCTTTTTTATCGGCGGTATCGCTGCATCCTTCGCAACGTTGAGCCTGTCCGATAACGCCGCAGTTCGGTTCGGCATCGCCAGACGCAAACGCCAACACGGGTCGTTTCCTGGCCAAGCGATTTGCCGGCTTGGCGAGCGTCGTCGGTGGCGCGCCGAGGCCTTCGGTCACTTCACGAATGTAATCGCGTCGCCCGTTTCTCCAGATCCGCGATTGCAGCTTCCAGGAACTCTGACCGAACGACCCAATGACGAAGCGCTTTGTCACGGTAACACCGGTCGTCTTTGCAAATCTCTTGGATCACTTCTTCGACAAGGCCGCTGCCCGTATAGATAAGAGCGACGTCGCCGTTCGGAAGATGGCGTAGCTTGATAAGACCCGATCCCAGCACCGCAAAGCACTCCATGGCCCGCCTCCCGTAATAGTCAAAGCAGGCTTATCTTAGTGGCGCCACACACCAAGAATGTGAACCATTGTCACTTTGAGCGAAGGTATCAATCGTTTTGGAGCGAGGAGAGGCACGCCGCCGGTCGCTGCCAGGAAGGCAAAGGAGACTAAGTGAAATGTACCGAAAACGCATACAAGGTATTGGCGTTCCGGAATGCGGCCCGGCTCACAGCGACTCAGCGTTCGCGCGGTGACCCAAGCCGAAGAATCTTTTTCTACGCCGCTTTTTGAGCGACACCTCAGCGTTTGAGTATCGATCCCAGCACGCCGCGAATGATTTCTCGGCCGACTGTGGAGCCGATCGTGCGCGCGGCGGATTTCATCATCGCTTCGCCTATGCTGTCGCGCCGCCTGCTGCGGGGGCCGCTACCAAACACACTGCCCAGCACATCGCCGAAACCACCACCGGTCGAAGACGGCGCGGGTGCACGATCGCCGGCGCGCCCCCAACTCTCATGCGCGCCACCGCTATCCTGGGGCGCCTGCGCCGGTGCATTTGCCATCCTGCTGTCAACCCGCCCTTTCAGTTTTTCATAGGCTGATTCGCGGTCGACTGCCTTTTCATACACGCCGGCCACCACCGACTGCTTCATCAGCGCAGCGCGTTCGTTCGCATCGATGGGTCCGATCTGGGAAGCCGGCGGCACGACAAAAGCGCGCTCAACGATGTTCGGCCGTCCCTTGTCGTCGAGGAAGGACACCAGCGCCTCGCCGACGCCGAGTTCGGTGATCGCCTGCGCGGTATCGAGTGCGGGATTGGGCCGGAAGGTCTGCGCGGCCGCCTGAACCGCCTTCTGGTCGCGCGGCGTGTAGGCGCGCAGTGCGTGCTGCACGCGGTTGCCGAGCTGGCCGAGCACGGTGTCGGGAATGTCGAGCGGATTCTGCGTGACGAAATACACGCCGACGCCTTTCGAGCGGATCAGGCGCACCACCTGTTCGATTTTCTGCAGCAGCGCCTTCGGCGCTTCGGCAAACAGCAGGTGCGCTTCGTCAAAGAAGAAGGCGAGCTTCGGCTTGTCCACGTCGCCGACTTCCGGCAATTGCTCGAACAGCTCCGACAGCATCCACAGCAGGAAGGTCGAATACAGACGCGGCGCGTTCATCAGCTTGTCGGCGACCAGGATATTGACGACGCCGCGACCATTGCCATCGGTCTGGATCAGGTCCTCGATATTCAGCATCGGCTCGCCGAAGAACTGGTCGCCGCCCTGTTCCTCGATGCCGATCAGGCCGCGCTGGATGGCGCCGATGCTGGCCGCCGAAATATTGCCGTATTCGGTCTTGAACTCGGCCGCGTGATCGCCCACATGCTGCAGCATCGCGCGCAAGTCCTTGATGTCGAGCAGCAGCAAGCCATTGTCATCAGCGATCTTGAACACCAGTTGCAGCACGCCCTGTTGCGTGTCGTTCAGGTTCAGCATGCGCGCCAGCAGCAGCGGACCGAGATCGGAAATCGTCGCGCGTACCGGATGGCCGTGTTCGCCGAACACGTCCCAGAAGGTCACCGGCGCGCCATGCCACGCCGGTTCCGGCAGGCCGAGCAGATCGAGCCGCTCCTTGATGCGGCCGCTGCCGGCGCCGGGCTTGGCAATGCCGGACAGGTCGCCCTTGACGTCGGCCATGAAGACCGGCACGCCGATGTCTGACAGTTGCTGTGCCAGCGTCTGCAGCGTCACCGTCTTGCCGGTGCCGGTAGCGCCGGTGATGCAGCCGTGCCGGTTCGCCAATGCCGGCAGCAGCGTCAATTCGAGCGTCTGGTTCTTTGCAATCAGCAGCGGATCGGTCATGGTTTTCGGATGCGGGAAGGAGGATTTGGAAGAGTGGCGGTGTGATAAAATCGCCGCCTCATTATAGCCAAGAGTGGCTGATAAAAATCGTGATGGCAAGGCGCGCCGGCGCAGGCGGTACGTGCGTTCGGCAAGCTGGCGCAAGGCCGCAAGCGGCGATGTTTATCTGCTACGCAACTCATCCGGAAAGAATTCGTCATGGCAGGACACAGCAAATGGGCCAATATTCAGCATCGTAAAGGCCGTCAGGACGAACGCCGCGGCAAGATCTGGACCCGTCTCATCAAGGAAATCACCGTCGCGGCGCGCATGGGCGGCGGCGATCCGGCAGCCAATCCGCGCCTGCGCCTGGCCGTCGACAAGGCATTCGACGCCAACATGCCGAAGGACAACGTCACGCGCGCGATCCAGCGCGGCACCGGCACGCTCGACGGCGTCAACTATGAAGAGATCCGTTACGAAGGCTACGGCATCAACGGCGCCGCCATCATCGTCGACTGCATGACCGACAACCGCGTGCGCACCGTGGCGGAAGTGCGCCATGCATTTTCCAAGTTCGGCGGCAACATGGGCACCGAAGGCTCGGTCGCGTTCATGTTCACGCATTGCGGCCAATTCTTCTTTGCGCCTGGCACCGACGAAGACAAGCTGATGGAAGCCGCGCTGGAAGCCGGCGCAGACGACGTGACGACCGATGACGAAGGCGGCATCGAAGTGCTGTGTCCGCCGCACGAATTTTCCACCGTCAAGGATGCGCTGGAGGCGGCCGGCTTCAAGGCCGAACTGGCCGAAGTCGTGATGAAGCCCGCCACCGAAACCGTGTTCGAAGGCGAGGATGCCGTCAAGATGCAAAAGCTGCTGGATGCGCTGGAGAACCTCGACGACGTGCAGGAGATTTATACCAACGCCGTCATCGGCGAATAAGGATGTCGGACAAGAAAGCGGACCCGTTCCGCTTTTTTTGATCGGCTGCCTTTGCCGCTTTTGCAAACGTGCAGCCATGCAGCAAATAACAGGCATATTGAATAACCTGCGGCCCCGGCCGCGACTCACATAAGCAACACATATTTCATGAAAATTCTGGTAGTCGGCTCAGGCGGCCGCGAACACGCCCTCGCATGGAAACTGGCGCAATCCGAACGGATACAAATGGTCTACGTCGCGCCCGGCAACGGCGGCACCGCGCTGGACGAACGGCTGAAGAACGTGCCGATCAGCGACCCGGCTGCGCTGGCAGAATTCGCGAAGCAGGAACACATCGCGCTGACCGTGGTCGGTCCCGAAACGCCGCTGGCCGCGGGCATCGTCAACATTTTCCGCGACCAGGGCCTGAAGATCTTCGGCCCCACGCGCGAAGCGGCGCAGCTGGAAAGCTCCAAGGATTTCGCCAAGGCCTTCATGAAGCGCCACGGCATTCCGACCGCCGAATACCAGACCTTCTCCGAGGTCAATGCCGCGCACGACTACATCAATCAGAAAGGCGCACCGATCGTGATCAAGGCCGATGGCCTCGCTGCCGGCAAGGGCGTGGTGGTCGCGATGACGCGCGAGGAAGCGCACGACGCGGTCGAGATGATGCTGTCGGATAACAAGCTGGGCGACGCCGGTGCGCGCGTCGTGATCGAGGAATTCCTGGCCGGCGAGGAAGCCAGCTTCATCGTGATGGTCGACGGCAAGAACATCCTGCCGCTGGCCACCAGCCAGGATCACAAGCGCCTGCTCGACAAGGACGAAGGCCCGAACACCGGCGGCATGGGCGCCTATTCGCCGGCCCCCATCGTCACGCCGGCGCTGCATGCGCGCGTGATGCGCGAGATCATCCAGCCGACCGTGCAGGGCATGCACAAGGACGGCATTCCGTTCACCGGTTTCCTGTATGCCGGCCTGATGATCGACGAAAAGGGCAATCCGAAAACGCTGGAATTCAACTGCCGCATGGGCGACCCGGAAACGCAGCCGATCATGGCGCGCCTGAAAACCGATTTCGTCACCGTGGTCGAGCATGCCATCGGCGGCACGCTGGATACGATCGAGCTCGAATGGGACCGCCGCACCGCGCTCGGCGTGGTGATGGCGGCGCATGGCTACCCCGATGCGCCGCGCAAGGGCGACATCATCACCGGCATCGCCGATGAAACGCCGGACAGCGTGACCTTCCACGCCGGCACCGTGCTGGAAGGCGACAAGCTGAAAGCTTCCGGCGGGCGCGTGCTGTGCGTGGTCGGCCTCGGCGACAGCGTGAAGACGGCACAAAAGAAAGCGTATGACGCGGTCGACCGCATCCATTTCGACGGCATGCAGTTCCGCCGCGACATCGGCTGGCGCGCGATGAAACGTCCCTGATGCTCCAGCGCGCCAGCGGAAAGACATTCCCGTGCGCGGCGCTGGCGTTTCTCCTTGCGCTGGCTGCTTGCGGCAAGCAGGCTGGGGAATCGAGGCTCGAGAATGCCGCAAGCGGCGACGCGATCGCCGGCAAGAAGGTGTTCAACACTTGCGCAAACTGCCACCAGGTCGGGCCGTCCGCGCGCGGCGGCTTCGGGCCGCAGCTGAACGGCATCATCGGCCGGCCGGCAGGATCCACATCGGACTACCGCTATTCGGCGGCAATGAAGGACGCCGGCTTCGTCTGGACCGAAGACAAGCTGCGCGCTTTTCTGCGCGATCCGGATACGGTCGTGCCGGGCAACAGGATGCGCTTTTTCGGCATCCGCAGCGAGCGCGACATGAAGGACTTGCTCGCCTACCTGCGCAGCGTTTCCTGACCGGCGCATGTGCGGCGCAGAGTACAATCGACGCGATAACGATCATCTTCCGAACACCGTGACACTCTCCCCCGTATCCGCCCAGGCCGTATTCGACTATCTGCAGGACTTGCAAACGCGTATCGTCTCCGCGCTGGAAGCCGTGGACGGCAAGCCCTTCCTGCGCGACCAATGGCAACGCGCCGAGGGCGGCGGCGGCATCTCGCGCATCATCGAGGAAGGCAATGTGTTCGAGCGCGGCGGCGTCGGCTTCTCGCACGTGCTCGGCAAGAACCTGCCGCCCTCCGCCGCGGCGAACCGCCCCGAGATCGCCGGCCGTAACTGGGAAGCGATGGGCGTGTCGCTGGTGCTGCATCCGCGCAATCCCTATGCCCCGACCGTGCACATGAACGTGCGCTTCTTCATCGCGACGGCGGAAGGCAAGGAACCGGTGTGGTGGTTCGGCGGCGGCATGGACCTGACGCCCTACTACGGCTTCGCCGAAGACGCGCAGCATTTCCACCGCGCTTGCCGCGATGCGCTGCAGCCTTTCGGCGAGCAGCTGCATCCGCGCTACAAGAAGTGGTGCGACGATTATTTTTATCTGAAGCACCGGCAAGAGGCGCGCGGCGTCGGCGGCATCTTCTTCGACGACCTGAACGAAGGCGGTTTCGCACATTGCTTTGCGCTGCAGCGCAGCGTCGGCGATCATTTTCTCGATGCCTACCTGCCGATTCTGAACCGCCGCAAGGACGCGTCTTACGGCGAACGCGAACGCGACTTCCAGGCTTACCGCCGCGGCCGCTATGTCGAGTTCAATCTGGTGTTCGACCGCGGCACGCTGTTTGGACTGCAGTCCGGCGGCCGCACCGAATCGATCCTGATGTCGATGCCGCCGATCGTGAAATGGCGCTACAACTGGCAGCCGGAGGCGGGCAGCGCAGAAGCGCAGCTGGCGTCCGATTTTCTGGTCGCGCGCGATTGGGCCTGATGAGCACACCGCACTGCGTTGCCGTGCTGGGCGGCAGTTTCGACCCGCCGCACAAGGGGCACGTCGCGCTCGCCGAACATTTTATTTCGCTGCTGCAGCCCGATGAATTGCGCATCGTGCCGGCCGGCAATCCGTGGCAAAAGCAAGGCGTACAGACTTCCGCGCAGGATCGCGTCGCAATGGTGCGTACCGCCTTTGCCGACATTGCGATTCCGGTCGTATTCGATCAGCAGGAAATCCGGCGCAGCGGCCCGACCTACACGATCGATACGCTGCGTACACTGCGCGCCGAGCTCGGACCGCAGGCGTCGATCGCCTTCCTGATGGGTGCCGACCAGCTGCAGCGTCTGCACACCTGGCATGCATGGCGCGAACTGTTCGACCATGCGCACCTGTGCGCGGCGGCCCGTCCCGGTTTCGCGCTGCAGGCGGCATCGGACGATGCCGCACAGGAATTTGCACGGCGCATGGCGAACGCGGAACAGATTCGCACGACGCCGAGCGGTTTGAGCCTGCTGTCGGCCGATTTATCGGTCGACATTGCCGCAACCGAACTTCGTGCCGCACTGCAACGCAACGGCGCTTCCGATACGCCGCTCCATTCGCAGCTCCCGCCTGCGGTGCTAGACTATATCGAACAACATCACCTCTACAGAAACTAATGGATATCAAAAAACTGCAAGCCCTGGTCATCGACGCGCTGGAAGACGTCAAGGCACAAGACATCAAGCTGTTCGACACCGTGCACCTGACCAGCCTGTTCGACCGGCTCGCAGTCGCATCGGGCACCTCCAACCGTCAGACGAAAGCGCTCGCCGCTTCGGTACGCGACAAGGTCAAGGCCAACGGCGGCGAAATCGTCAGCATCGAAGGCGAAGACACCGGCGAATGGGTGCTGGTCGATCTGGGCGACATGATCGTCCACATCATGCAACCGGCGATTCGTGCCTATTACCGCCTGGAAGAAATCTGGGGCGACAAGGAAGTGAAGTTCGGCGCCGCCAAGCGCACGTCCGCCAAACGCAGTACCTCCGTCGACGCCGCGCCCAAAAAGACTTCCCGCCATGTCGCCGCCAGCCAGGCCGATATCGACGACGAACCGAAGAAACCGGCGCGCAAGACCGCTGCCCGCAAAACGGCCGACGCCGCTGAAAAGCCGGCGCGCAAAACCGCGGCCAGGAAAACCGGGACTGCCGGCAAGACCGCCGCGAAAAGCGCCGGACAGAAAATCAAGGTCGCCGCGCCCAAGACTGCGCAAGCCTACAAGAAGGCTGTCGCCAAGAAGACCGCGCCGGCAAAGAAAGTGGCCGCCAAGCGCGCGCCCGCCAAGAAAACCCGCTCCGCCGAATAAGCGCCCGCCATGCAGCTCGTCATCGCTGCGGTGGGCCACAAGATGCCGGCATGGATCAGCAACGGATTCGATGAATACGTGAAGCGCATGCCGGCAGATTGCCGCATCGTGCTGAAGGAACTCAAGCCAGTCGAGCGCTCCGGCAGCAAGACTGCCGAAACCGCGATGGCGCTCGAACGTACACGCATCGAGGCGGCCCTGCCCAAGGGCGCGCGCATCGTCGCACTGGACGAACGCGGCAAGGACCTGACCTCCGTGCAGCTCGCCCAGCACCTGATGCAGTGGCAGCAGGATGGCCGCGACGTCGCCTTCATCATCGGCGGCGCAGATGGCCTGGATGCCGAATTCAAGGAAAAAGCCGATATGATGCTGCGTATCTCCAGCCTGACGCTGCCTCACGGCATGGTGCGCGTGATGCTGGCGGAGCAGCTGTATCGCGCTTGGTCGATCACGCAAAACCATCCTTACCACCGGGTCTGACGCCGATGAAACCGATCCCTCAAAAAATCTATTTGGCATCGAAAAGTCCGCGCCGCCGCGAATTGCTGCGGCAGATCGGCATCGAATTCGAACTGCTGATGCTGCGCGATCAGACACCGCGCGGTCCGGAAGTCAGTGAAGCCATCCTGCCGGACGAACGCGCGGAAGATTATGTAAAGCGCGTGACGATGGAAAAGGCCCTGTTCGCGCAGCAGACCATGTGGTGGCGCAAGCTGCCGCAACGCCCCATCCTTGCCGCCGACACCACGGTGGTGCTGAATGGCCGCATCCTCGGCAAGCCGGCCGACGAAGCCGAAGCGATCGACATGATGCGTTCGCTGTCCGGGCAGACGCACCAGGTGCTGACGCATGTCGTCGTATTGAACAACGATCAAACCTTTCAAACCACGCAGCGCTCCGATGTCGCGTTCGCCAAGCTGACCGACCGCGAGATCCGCGCCTACTGCGCCACCGCCGAACCTTACGACAAGGCGGGCGGCTACGGCATCCAGGGGCAGGCCGCGCTGTTCGTGCAGGACATCGCCGGCAGCTACTCCGGCATCATGGGCCTGCCGCTGTTTGAAACGGGACAACTGCTGGCGCAGGCCGGCCTGCACATTCTATGAGTGAAGACATTCTCGTCAACGTGACGCCGCAGGAGACACGCGTCGCGCTGGTCCTGCAGGGCGCGGTACAGGAACTTCACATCGAGCGCACGCAATCGCGCGGCATCGCCGGCAACATCTATCTCGGCAAGGTGGTGCGTGTGCTGCCCGGCATGCAGTCGGCCTTCGTCGACATCGGACTCGAACGCGCCGCCTTCCTGCACATCGCCGACATCTGGGACGCGCGTTCGCACGACGGCTCGCCGATGACACCGGTGCCGATCGAGCGCATGCTGAACGACGGCCAGGCAATCACGGTACAGGTGATCAAGGACCCGATCGGCACCAAGGGCGCACGCCTGTCGACGCAGATCTCGATCGCCGGCCGCATGCTGGTCTACCTGCCGCAGGATTCGCACATCGGCGTGTCGCAGCGCATCGAGAACGAAGCCGAGCGCGAACAGCTGCGCGAAAAAGTGCAGAAACTGATGAAGCCGGAAGAAAAAGGCGGCTTCATCATCCGTACGATGGCGGAAGACGCGTCGGACGGCGATCTGCAGGGCGACGTCGAGTACCTGCGCAAGACCTGGGCCAACATCACGCAGATGGCGAAGACGCAACCGGCGCCTTCGCTGCTGTACCAGGACCTGAACCTGGCGCAGCGCGTGATGCGCGACCTGGTCAACGACGATACGTCGATCATCCAGGTCGACTCGCGCGAAAACTATCTGAAGCTGAAACAGTTCGGCGAGCTGTACACGCCGTCGGTGCTGTCCAAGCTCGTGCATTATCCGGGCGAGCGGCCGCTGTTCGATTTATACGGCGTCGAAGAGGAAATCCAGCGCGCGCTCGGCCGCCGCGTCGACCTGAAATCCGGCGGCTACCTGATAGTCGACCAGACCGAGGCGATGACGACGATCGACGTCAACACCGGCAGCTTCGTCAACGGCCGCAATTTCGACGACACCATCTTCAAGACGAATCTGGAAGCTTCGCACGCGATCGCGCGCCAGCTGCGCCTGCGCAACCTGGGCGGCATCATCATCCTGGACTTCATCGACATGGAGAACCCCGAACACCGCGCTGCGGTGCTGAGCGAACTGCAGCGCGCGCTGTCGCGCGACCGCACCAAGATTTCGGTGTCGGGATTTTCCGCGCTCGGCCTGGTCGAGATGACGCGCAAGCGCACGCGTGAATCGCTGGCGCATATCCTGTGCGAGCCCTGCCCGGCCTGCGGCGGCAAGGGCCAGGTCAAGACCGCACGCACCGTGTGTTACGAAATCCTGCGCGAACTGACGCGAGAGGCAAAGCAATTCAATCCGCGCGAATTCCGCATCCTTGCATCGCAGGTGGTGATCGACATGTTCCTCGAAGAGGAGTCGCAGCATCTTGCGCTGCTGAGCGACTTCCTGAAGAAGCCGATCTCGCTGCAGGTGGAAACCCTGTATCACCAGGAACAGTACGACATCATCCTGATGTAATTCTCCACTACACTGCGGCGCTCATGCGCCGTAGCGTGCCAGTACCATGTCGAGGAAAGTTCGCAACCGCCGCATGCCGCGCAGGTCTCGGTGATAACCGAGCCATATGTCGCGTCCAGGCGGCGACACACCAAGATTAATATGCCGGACGCCCGGGATCATGTCGCCAAGCGGACGAGGCAGCACCGCCAGCCCTGCGCCGCGCGCGCACATCATCGCCTGTACATCGCGGCTGTTGCTGCGAAAAATCACTGGTGCATCCGGTAACACGCGCCGCAACCATTGCACATCCGGGAAATCATCGAATGCGGTATCGAGGGTGATGAGTGGGCATCCTTTTCCGCCACCTGCTTTCACATCGCCATAGTCTTCGCTGCCATACAACCCATATTCGATATGCATCAGCTTGCGCTGCAAAATATCGGGCTGGTCAAAGGGTTGAATACGGAAAACGAGATCCGCCTCGCGTCGTGCGAGATTGAACAGCCGTGCATCGGTCAGCAATTCGATCACCACGCCCGGATGCATTTTCGAAAACTCCGTGCAAACCGGCGTCAGCATGTGCAGGCCGAACCAGTCGGATGAGGATACCCGCAGACTGCCGCCCAATTCCACTCGCCGGCCGTCCAGCGCGCGCTCGAACGCGAGCGTTTCCTCTTCCACGCGCTCGGCATGGTGCAGTACCGCACGACCTTCATCGGTAAGCACGAATCCCTCGCTGGTGCGTTGAAACAATGCATGACCGACAGCTTGCTCCAGCGCGCGCAGGCGACGACCCATGGTCGGTTGCGTCTGTCCGGTCAACCGCGCCGCGCCGCCCAAAGTGCCTGCCCGCGCAATCGCGAGAAAGATTCTCAGATCGCTCCACTCCATCACACTCCCATTCATTTATGAATGATCCTTAAAGATTTATGTCGATTGCAAACAATTCTGCATGAAATAAGATGACAACGTCAATTCACAACGCACCCGGAAGGAACCATCATGAACGCCACTACATCCATGCGAGCCCTCATACTCGAACAGCACAACGCGCCTTTCATGCTGCGCACCATGCCCCGCCCGTCAGCAGAACCGGGCCAGGTACTGGTACGCATCCATGCAAGCGGCATCAACCCACTCGACGTCAAGGTACGCAGCGGCACAGCGGCACACGCGCGCACTAACTTGCCGGCGATTCTTGGCATGGACGTCGCGGGCACCGTCGAAGCGCTCGGTGACGGCGTTACCGGCTTTCATATCGGCGATGCCGTCTATGGCATGGCTGGTGGTATCGGCGGCATACCCGGGTCCATGGCGGAATTCGGCGCGTTCGACGCCGATCTGCTGGCTAAAATGCCCGCAAACCTGAGCATGCGTGAAGCTGCCGCATTGCCGTTGATTTTCATCACGGCGTGGGAAGGACTGGTCGACCGTGCCGGGGTTCGCAAGGGCCAGAAGGTGCTGATTCACGGCGGCGCCGGTGGCGTGGGTCACATCGCCATCCAGATCGCCATTGCGCGGGGTGCAAAGGTATATGCGACCGGCAGCGCGGAACAAAAGGAATATATCGAGAGCCTGGGCGCGACTGCGATCGACTACCGCAGCCAGACGGTGGAGCAATACGTGGCGCAGCATACCGATGGCGAAGGATTCGACATCGTCTACGACACGGTAGGCGGTGCCACGCTCGATGCATCCTTCCTTGCGGCCAAGGCTTACGTCGGACACGTCGTCAGCTGCCTCGGCTGGGGCACGCACAGTCTGGCGCCGCTGTCGTTTCGTGCAGCCAGCTACTCAGGCGTGTTTACATTGATGCCCTTGTTGACGGGTAAAGGCCGCGTGCACCACGGGGAAATCATGCACGAAGCAAGCGCCCTGGCGGAACAGGGAAAACTGCGCGTGCGCTTGGATGCGCGCCGCTTCACCTTCGACAATGCGACCGATGCCCATCTGGCGATAGAGCAACGCACTGCTGCCGGAAAAATCGTGATTGATGTGTGATAGATATTTCAGTCTGAATGGCTGCACAGGGTATCGCGCGACTGCATGAGAATTCGGTGTCGGGCTCGCCGTTCTGATGGACATGTTCCTGAAGAGGGATTGCAGCGCAATCTGCAGCTTCTTCCAGAAGGAGCTAATTTCATTGCAATGTAAA
>DATMTZ010000242.1:0-3199 GCA_035563975.1 Oxalicibacterium sp.
GAGCCTGCAAACGCAGGCTCTTTTCGACAACGGTTTTGCCCCGCATAGCGCGACGGCCGGCAAAGCTGCTACTGGTCGTTCTTCTGGCTCTTCTGGCTTTGCTGCTGTCCTTGCTGGCCCTGCTGCCCCTGTTGTCCTTGCTGGCCGCTTGCCTTGCCATGCTGCTCGGAGCTGCCGCCTCGCGTGTTGGAGCCGGATTGCGTGCCGACATTCTGTCCGCTGGACGATTTGTCGTTCTTCATATCCGAACTCGCGCTCGGGGATTTGTTCTGGTTCGACTGCGAACCGCTGCCTTGATTCTGTTGCTGACTCATCTCGTTCTCCTTGATGACGGGCCGTGCCTCGACCGGCTGCTTCGCTTCGGCACGAACCGACAGTGGATGGAAGCAGCCGGAACGCCATGATGCAGACGATGCGTGCGCTTCGATATAGGAAAAGCGCGCAAAGAACTGTAGGAAATTCATCTTCGCGGCACGCGGCAGCGTGCCTGCGGGCAATCCCCTGTTTTCATATGCACGCCGACGGTGTCGCGGCGCGAAAACAGATGGCGATACGCTGCATCAATCGTTCCCCTATTGTGCGACGGCTCACAGACGACAGGCGCCGATTCTCATAAGCTCCGCCACATTGACCAACACTGCTGCCAGCGTTTGTTGCGCGACGCATGCAAGTTCTCCTCCGGAATCGCCACGGTTCCCCGACTGCTTATGAACGTGAAGATATTGATCGTCGAGCATTTCCCCGTGATACGCGCGGGCATACGAGAATGGCTGTCTCGTCTGCCGGATTTTTCCATCGCCGGCGAAGCGGCGACCACCGACGAAGGACTGCGGCTGGTGCGCACGTTGCGCCCCGACCTGGTGCTGCTCGATGTCGCGATGCCGAAGAAGAACGGCTACGAAGCGCTGATCGCCTTCAAGGCGGAGCAGGAGAATCTGCCAGTGCTGATCATCACCAGCCAGCCGGAGCAGTTCTATGCGATGGAGATGGTGAACAACGGCGCCGACGGGTATTTCGCCAAACATGGCAGCGCGGATGAATTGATCGCCGCGATCCGCGCCATCTTCAGCGGCCGCGAAGCGAAGAAGGCAAGCATCGCGGCGATGCGGCGCGAAGACGGCCAGGTGCGGCCGCTGCATGAACAGCTGACGGCGCGCGAGTATGAAATCTTCTACAGCATCTGCCGCGGCGAGAAGCCGTCCGAGACGGCCGACAAACTGGCGCTGAGCCTGACTACCGTCAGCAAATACCGCAAGCGCGTGCTGATGAAAATGCGTGTGCGCAGCGTGCCGGACCTGATCCGCTATGCGGTCTATCAGCAGATCGACGTGTTCCACAACTAGCTGCATTGCACCGCCGCCGACCCACATATTTATGGGATTGCGGGATGATGGCCGCTGGGATGTAATCGCTACCTTCTCAGTCTACGCATCCCACGGAGTCCCATGTCCAGTACATCCATTGTCGGCCAGTTCAAGAACCAGACAACCGGCATGCTCTGCACGATCATCCGCCTCACCCCCTCCAGCTACCAGCCCGGCAATGCCTGTTACGTGACCGACGAAGCCGAATACGTCGAGCAGGACCCGATGGATCCAAACCGCTTCACCACGCGCGAAGGTCACGTGCTGGTCGCCGCCGGCTGAACACCGCGCTGTCGTTTCTCCCTCTGCGAGTAAGTTCCGCGTAAGCTCAACGCACGCGCGTCGCACACGTTTTTTCGTCCCGATATATAGTCGGCGTGGCAGTCGGCAGTTGTGCGGCCGGCTGTTTTCAGGAGACATCCTTCAACAGACAGAACGAGGGCGACATGACGAAAATCAGCAGACGTGGCGTGCTTCAAGCAGCCGGGTTGATGACCGCAGGACTGGTCACCGGTTGTGCAACATCCGCAGGCAATGGCAAAAAAGGTGTGGCCTTCTCGGTGGCGCAAGCGAGCGTTCCGATCGCGGGCAGCAGCGAGCATTTTCCGGTGCGGCGCATCTACTGCATTGGCCGCAACTACGCGGCGCATGCGCGTGAAATGGGTTCCGATCCGACGCGCGAACCGCCATTCTTTTTCCAGAAGCCGAGCGACGCAGTGCAGTTCATCGCCCCGGGCAAAACCACCGATCATCCGTATCCGACGCTGACGAAGAATTACCACCACGAGATCGAGCTGGTCGCGGCCATCAACAAGCCGGGCCGCAACATCCCGATCGATCGCGCGCTGGACCACGTGTTCGGCTACACGGTCGGGCTCGACATGACGCGGCGCGACCTGCAGAACGACATGAAGAAGCAGGGTAAGCCGTGGGAAATCGGCAAGAGCTTCGACAAGTCGGCGCCGATGGGTGCGCTGCATCCGGTCGCCAGCGTCGGCCATTTCACCGAAGGCGCAATCTGGCTGAAGGTCAACGGCACGCTGCGGCAAAGCGCTGACCTGAAACAGATGATCTGGTCGGTCGCGGAGCAAATCAGCCAGTTGTCGGAGGCCTTCGAACTGATGCCGGGTGACCTTATCTATTCCGGCACACCGGCCAATGTCGGCCCGGTCGTGCGCGGCGACGTGATGGAAGGCCATATCGACCGCCTGCCCAACATCTCGGTGCGCGTGGTCTGAGGCCCGCGCGTGAAGCAAAACCGGCTGCCTCGGCAGCCGGTTTTTTTTGCGGGCCGACTGTACTGCGCCGGCTTAACTGCGCAGTATCGCGCACGCATCGCGCCATCAGGACGGCAACACTTACTACCGGTCTCGGAGCCGCAACGCTTGCAAGAAAATTAATATTTCTGCAACAAATTTATGGCAAAATGCGTCAAAATAGTTATCGTATTACTAACAAACAACTGCCGCATTCCTTTCTTCCACCGCGTTACAGAGCGACTACATAGAGAGCGAACATCATGCGCAATTTTGTTCCACTGAGTTTGTTTGCCGCCGCCGCGACGCTGGCGGTACTGGGTACCCCATCCTTCCATCCCGACCGCGTGGCGGCCGCTCCGCCCGCATACGGTTTCGTGCCGGCGAACGACACGGAACGCGCCGCCCGGCCGCTATATGCGCCGACGCTGCAGCCGGACGCAGCGCGATGCGAACCGAGATGCATCATCAGAGGCCCGATGACCTGACATGTCGACGCGCGCAACGATGCTCCGCCCGACTGCATATGTTTCGATGGCGGCCCTTCTATTGACGATTACGCTGCCGCCCGATGCCGAC
>DATMTZ010000243.1:0-1609 GCA_035563975.1 Oxalicibacterium sp.
ATAACTGAAGGAACCGAAGAATTTCAGTTCTGGGAAATTCAGGTTCATGCCATACACGCTGGCAATCAAGGTCGGCGGTAGCAGCGCCACGCTGGCAACCGAGAAGATCTTGATGATCTTGTTCTGATTGATGTTGATGAAACCGACCGTAGCATCCATCAGGAAGTTGATCTTGTCGAACAGGAAGGCGGTGTGGTTGTCCAGCGACTCGATGTCGCGCAGAATCTGGCGCGCTTCATCGAACTGATCCGAATTCAGCATGCGGCCGCGCATCAGGAAGCTCACCGCGCGGCGCGTATCCATCATGTTGCGGCGAATGCGGCCGTTCAAGTCCTCGCCGTGCGCGATCGCGTTCAGCGTGGAGGCAGCGTCCTGGTCGGTGAATTCCTTCTGCAGCACGCGATGGCTGACTTCTTCCAGTTCCAGATAGATGCCTTCCAGCGCATCGGCCGAATATTCGGCATCGGTCGCATACAGATCGAGTAGCACATCCTTGAAGTCGCCGATCGAGCCGGGACGCGAGCGAGCGCGCAGGCGCACCAGACGGAAAATCGGCAAGTCGTCGGAGTGGACGGAAAACAGAATGTCCTTGGTCAGGATGAAAGCGACCGTCACCACGCTCGACAGGCCGTCGTCTTCTTCAAGCAGAAAGTCGGAGCGCAGATGCAGGTCGCCGTTTTCGGCTTCGTAGTAGCGCGCCGACGCCTCGATGTCCTTGACCTCGTCCTCGCCAGGCAGGATCACGCCGTAAATGCTCTTGACCCAGCCGCGCTCCTCGTCACTGGCTTCGGTCAGGTCAACCCAGATCGGCCTCACGTTTTCAAGATCTGCGCGGGTTTCGATGTTGACCTGGTTCAGGCGGCCGTTCTGCAGCACGAATACGTTAATCATAAGCTCTCCCCAGTCGCGTCTTCACCTTGTCGCAAGACACACACGGCACATCAAACCGGCAGGAAGATCCTGCCGGCGCACTCAAAGTTCGGGGAATGCGGCCGTCATTTGGCCGGGACGCACCCACCCACCGAATCCGGCGAGAAGGCGCTGGGAAGCATCAGCGGCTAGCGCTATCTCGCGGATGGAACCGTTGCATACACGGTCGACAACTTGCAGAAGGACTACCCAAGTCGGGTCTCCATAAACGAAAACAGCGCAAGTGTACTGATAAGCCGGACCGCAGGCAAGCCGCTCACGTCGTGTCTTCGCATGTATCGAAGCAACGCGCGATATGCGGCGGCGTTGACAGCAGAAAGGATTTCTCGCTGCCGACTATTTATACGATGGATATGACGCAATGATGAATCGACCCGCATTCGACAGACGGATCAACGCGGCAGTTCGGCGGAATTCATGCGCCGCAGGATCAGCGCGGTGCGCCGCGCCAGGTAATCGGAACCGCGATGCGCATCGTAGAAGCGCGGCCGTGGCAGCATGACCGCCAGCCGCGCCGCTTGCTCCGGACTCAGTTGCGCTGCCGAGATGCCATAGTAATGGCGCGCCGCCGCTTCAGCGCCAAAGATGCCGACGCCCCATTCGACGCTGTTCAGATAGATTTCGAAGATACGCTCCTTGTCCATCCAGAATTCCAGCATGTAGGTGATCAGCACTTCCT
>DATMTZ010000244.1:0-14421 GCA_035563975.1 Oxalicibacterium sp.
CTTTGCGCTGGCGCCGGCGCCGGTCGTGCAGGCGATGGAAGCGCTGCAGGGGCCGATCACGGCGGCCGCTTCCGCGCTGACGCAGATCGCTGCCGCTGCCGCTTTCGCGTCCGGCGACCCGGTCGCATTGAAGGAAAACTATCGCGTACGGCGCGACGTGGCGCTGCAGCTTTTCGCCGGCGCACGCTGGGCGAAAACCCACAGCCTGCATTCGGGTCCGTACCTGTGGGTCGACATCTCGGCGCTGACCATCGATACGCTGGCTTTCGTGGAAGCGCTGCTGGAACAGGAAAAGATTGCCGTCATGCCCGGTGAGGCGCTCGGCTGCGCGGGCTTCATCCGCCTCAGCTTCATCTCGCACGATGCCGACGTGCTGCGTGCAGCTGCTGCGCGCATCATCGCTTTTGGCAACAACTGGAAAGGTTGAACGCCGCTGCTGCCGATTGCATTACCCCTCGATCGAATCGATATCGGGCACTCGCCGCCCCTCAGGCGAAGCGAAATCCGCCAGCAATTCCGTCAGCTTCACCGTGTCGATCGGCTTGACGAAATAGTGGTCGAATACGGCCGCGCGCGCGCTGAGATCCTGCTTGCGATCGTAACCGCTGATGGCAACCAATAGCGCATGCGCTGTTTCCGGCTGCTTCCGCAGCAGCCGCGCCAGCTCATACCCGTCGAAGTCCGGCAAGCCGATATCCAGCAGACAGACATCCGGCACTTCCAGCCGTGCGCGTTCCAGTGCGCGGCGCGAAGTGTGTTCGACCATTACCTGATGGCCGTCCGCCTCGAGGAACATCGCCAGAATCCGGGCGGCGTCGACATTGTCGTCGACTACCAGTATGCGCAGCCCGTGCGCGTGACGTGCCGGCGCCGCGAGTTCGGGCGGCGGTTCGATCGGACGGGCTTCGTGCTTCAGCGTCGGCAGCCGCATCGTGAAGGTGCTGCCGGCGCCCGGACCGTTGCTCGACACCGTAATGGTGCCGCCGTGCAGTTCCAGAATGCTGCGCACCAGCGCGAGCCCGATGCCAAGCCCCCCTTGCGAACGATCGGAAGTGCGCTCGGCTTGCGTGAACAGGTCGAATACGTACGGCAGAAGATCCGGCGCGATGCCGATGCCGTTGTCGCTGATGCTGATCGTCACTTCGCCATTTTCATTTTTCAGGCGCAGCACGATGTTGCCGCCTTCCGGCGTGTATTTCGCCGCGTTGTGCAGCACGTTGGCAATGATCTGCACCAGACGCTTGTGGTCGCCGAGCACGAAAGCATTCTGCGCGTCGGTATCCACCACCAGGTGATGGCGCCGCGTCCTGATCAGCGGCCGCACCTGCTCCACGGCATCGGCCACGATCAGCTTGATGTCCTGCGGCTTCTTGTCGGTCGTGATCAGGCCGCGCGTCACGCGTGCCACATCGATCAGATCGTCAATCAAGCTCGCCATGTGCGTCACCTGCCGAATGATGACCTCGCTCGCCTGACGCAGACGCGAATCTTCGGCCGAATTGCTGATCCGGATGATTTGCGCGGCAGCGCTGATCGGCGCCAGCGGATTGCGCAGCTCATGCGCGAGCATCGCGAGAAACTGGTCCTTGCGATAATCGGCGGCGCGCAACTTTTGCTCGGCGATATCGCGGTCGGCGTCCTTGCGTTGCAGCGCTTCCGCCATTTCGTCCAGTGCGCGGGCAAGCAGGCCGATTTCCTCGCGCTTGTATTTGATGCCGCTGCGCGCCTTCAGGTCACCGGCCGCAATGCGCTGCGAGGTTTGCACCAGCGCCTTGACGCGCTTGACGATCGTCACATTGCCGACCAGCCAGGTGGCAAACAGCGCCAGCGCGGTGGTGATGGCGAGCATGGCCAGACTGACATTCTGGTCATGCTGCGCTTCGGCGATGATGTTTTCGCGCGGGATGCCGATTGTCAGTACGTAGCCCGAGGTGTCGGCCGTGCCGACGCGCGCGAACGTATGCAGGCGCGCAATGCCGTCCGGCCCAGTCAGCACCACAGGCGCGGGCTCGCTTTGCATCATGTGCATATGCATCGCCGGAGAAATTTCGCGGCCGAACCACTTTCCGGGGTCGGGCCGGCGGGAAATGATGCCGCCCTCGGCGTCGGACGTGATCAGGATAGAGCCAGGTGGCAAATCGAGGCTGCCGGTGAAACGGTCGAGGCTGAACAGGTCCAGCGCCGCAAACACCACCGCCACCACGCGGCCGTCGTCATCGATCACCGGATAGGTGAGATTGATCGTGTGCTTGCGTATGACGCGGCCGAACACGTAATTGCCGGCGATGAAACGCCGCTCGGCCACTGCCCGTTTGAAATGGTCCCGATCCCCCAGATTGACCGGCGTGCTGGACGGCACCGCGCTGCAGGTCACGTCGCCGTTCATCTGGATCAGGCCGAGGTTGACGTAGCCCGGATTCTTGCTCAGCACCCGCCGCATGAGCGCGTTGCACTGTTTGGCGCTGCCGCGCAGGTCTGGTACATCGGACAGATCCATCAGCAGTTGGCGCGCGCTGTTGATCGATTGCGCCTCGTTGACGGCGGCGAGCTTGGTCAGCCGCTGCAGATTTTCCTGGGCGGTGGCGATGGCATTCTGACGCTCCTTCCAGCCCGTATAGATCGTCATCAGCACGGACGGCGCAATCGCGAGCGCAACAATCAGCAGCAGTCTGCTGCGCAAGCTGTTCAGTTTAAAGAGCTCTGTCGTCATAGCAATATTGCCGATCGTCAGTCCCTGGTGTGGAGGTAAAAGAATCAGTGTAACAGCGAGATTGCGACGGCTGAAGGCCAAGCGGTTTTTATGCTCGGCAGACCGGCATCAGCTTAGACAGGTCGACGCGCCGAAATGCGATATTGCCTGCAATTGACGGCGAGCGAACAAGGGCGAGGGAGGAGAGCGGCAAGAAAAAACCGTCTCCGGCCGCGTGGCGGGAGACGGTTGCAGTTACGACAAAGACGCGTGCTTACACGCGTTGATATGCGTCGCCGCTGTCGGTCAGTTTGAACGAGCCATCGGCTTGCGCCTGCGCCACGCGATCGGTGTATTTGACGCGGTAGCCCTGGAAGGTGCGCGGCAAATGCGTCATGCCGAAGTCCAGGTAGCTGATGCCTTTGCCGATGTTTTGCAGGATGACGACATTGCCTGCGCTATTCCGAACTTTGAATTCCTCGATGACTGTCATATGAGCTCCTGTGGGTAAGTACAACTCTCTGCGGTGATGCCCGCGTGACCGGGCACCGGTTTTTTTACAGACGCGTATAAGCGTCGTTGCTATCGGTCAGCTTGAAGGAGCCGTCGGCCTGTGGTTGCGCCACGCGATCGGTATATTTGACGCGATAGCCCTGAAAGGTGCGCGGCAAATGCGTCATGCCAAAGTCCAGATAGCTGATGCCCTTTCCGATGTGCTGCAGGATGACGACGTTGCCAGCGGCGTTCTTGACCTTGAATTCCTCGATGACTGTCATATGACCTCCTGGTAAGTGAGCGCAACATCGGCACCGTTCGGCGAGCCTTGCGGCCCGGGGTGGCCCGATTCATTGCCCTGGTTTCGCGGCCACGCCGCACGAAAAACTAAATCCTTTCCCTCCGATATCCGCCCGGCACGCCATTCTTCGAGAGCACCCATTGCCACAGCTGGATGTCGCGCGCGCGGAAGGCGCCCGCACAGGACAGCAGGTAGTAGCGCCACATGCGGTAGAAGCGTTCGCCCAGTTCGTCCTTGAAGCGCGGCCAGGCGGCGTCGAAGTTGTGAAACCACGCCATCAGCGTCTTGTCGTAGTCGGCGCCGAAGTTGTGCAGGTCTTCCACCACGAACATATTGTCGAGCGCGTCGCCGATCTGGCCAATCGACGGCAGGTCGCCGTTCGGGAAGATGTATTTGTCGATCCAGGGATCCGGTGCCGAGCGACGCTGGTTTTTGCCGATCGTGTGCAGCAGGAACAGGCCGCCGTCCTTCAGGCATCGATGCGCCACCTGCATATACGTGCGGTAGTTCTTGCGGCCGACATGCTCGAACATGCCGACGCTGGCAATCGCGTCAAAGCGTTCGTTGAGGTCGCGGTAGTCCTGCAGGCGGAATTCGAGCGGCAGGTCGGGATAGCGCTGCTTGGCCAGCGCGACCTGTTCTTTGGAAATCGAGACGCCGACGCATTCGACCCCGTATTTTTCGGCGGCATAAGCCATGAAGCTGCCCCAGCCGCAGCCGATATCGAGCACGCGCATGCCGGGTTTCAGCTGCAACTTGCGGCAGATCAGATCGAGCTTGGCTTCCTGCGCTTCATCCAGCGTTGCGGCATTGGCCCAGTAGCCGCAGGTATAAGTCATCCGGCGATCCAGCATGGCGGCGTAGAAATCATTGCCGAGGTCGTAGTGCACCTCACCCACTTCACGCGCACGCTTGACGTTTTGCCGGTTCAGCAGCTTGGCCGACAGCACGTGGCCGAGCAGCCGCAGCGGCTTCACTTCTCGGTCGAGGCGCTTGCCAAGCAACCGCGCAAAAAATTCATCCAGCTGTTCGGCGTCCCAGTCGCCATCCATGTAAGCCTCGCCCAGCCCCAGATTGCCTTGCGAGAACGCTCGTTCAGGGACGCCCGGCGACTTCAACTGCATATCCCACGGGCGCGATCCGTTGATCTGGATCGCCGCCTTTTCGAGAAGGTCGGCGGTAGCACGATACAAGCGCGCATTCCCTATAGGTAACGACTGGCTGCTGTCAGCGGTTTCGGATGGAAATGTTTGCAGTTGCATGGATTCGGCTCCCCTTCAAAAAATCGTTGGTTGAACAGATGACTGACCCGGACCTTCTATGAAACCTTGCGCGATTGAACGCTTTTTTTAAAACATGTATGTATTATGCATATTTAAAAATCCATGAATAATGAATAAAACGCCCTTTTGATATCAATAAGATTGCTACCAACAAATGGATATAGAGCTTGCCCGCACTTTTTTGAGCATCGTCCGCTCCGGCAGTTTCATTGCTGCAGCCAATAACCTGCATGTCACCCAAACCACGGTGACCGCGAGGATGCAGAATCTGGAATCGCAGCTGGGTTGTTCGCTGTTCGTCCGCAACCGGGCCGGCGCCAAGCTGACCGACGATGGCGAGACTTTTGTCGTTTATGCGACGCAACTGGTGCAGACGTGGGAAGCGGCGCGTCGCGACCTGCCGTTGCCGCACGGCTCCGGCGACGCAATCTCGCTCGGCTGTGAAACCAGCCTGAGCAACCCCCTGATCCTGCAATGGACGACCGAACTGCGCAAGGCGCTGCCCGCACATGCGATCCGCATTGAAATTGCCGACGGCACCACCTTGCAAAGCAAGCTCGAGCACGGGCTGCTCGACGCCGCACTGGTGCATCGACCGCAATACTGGACCGGCATGCAGTTCGAGCAGCTGCTCGAAGAGAAGCTGATCCAGATCGCTTCGGTGGAAGCGCCGGAACCCTACGTCTACATCGATTGGGGCGAGGATTTTCGCAAGGAACACGATGCCGCGTTGCCTGACAAGGCGCGCAATGCCTTGTCCTTCAATCTCGGTCCGCTGGCCTTTCAATACCTGTTGAAGAACGGCGGCAGCGGCTACTTCCGCACACGCGTCGTACGCCGCGCGCTGGCCGAAGGACTGATACAACGCGTCAAGAGCGCGCCGGAATTCTCCTATCCGGTCTTTCTCGTCTATTCACGCGAAAAGGCATCGGAAAATCTGCAGACTGCCTTCGACGTATTGCGCATGATCGTGAAGGAAGAGACGGACTGGGCCGAGCACTGGGATATTGCGCCCTGAAAATCCGATCGGCGAGGCGATGCGGCGCTGAATCGCGCCTCTCAGCCGGCGTGAAACACCTGCCGCAAATAGGCGAGGAAAGTCTCGTCCGTCACCAGTGATTTGCCCGGCGAATCGGACAGCTTCGTCACCGGCTGCCCATTGCAGCCGACCAGCTTCATCACGATGTTCAAGGGTTCGACACCGACATCGTTGCTGAGATTGGTGCCGATGCCGAAGCCAGTCATCGTGCGATCGGCAAAGTGGCGATACAGCGCCAGTGCGCGCGGCAGATCGAGCGCATCGGAAAACACCATGCGCTTCGTATGCGCGTCCAGCCGCAGCCTTGCGTAATGCGCAAGCGCCTTCTCGCCCCATTCGACCGGATCGCCGGAATCGTGGCGCAGGCCATCGAACAGCTTGGCGAAATACAGGTCGAAGTCGGCAAGAAAGGCGTCCATGCCGACCACGTCGGTCAGCGCAATGCCGAGATCACCGCGGTATTCCTGCACCCAGTCTTCCAGCGCCGCCTTCTGAAAATCCCGCAGTCGCACGCCGAAACCCTGATACGCCTGCAGGTATTCGTGCGCCATTGTGCCGATCGGCACAATGCCGAACTTCCTCGCGAAATGGACGTTGGATGTGCCCTTGAAAAACTGCGGCACGTCGCGCGCCAGCGTGGCAACGACTTCCTCGTGCCATGCGGCAGAGAAGCGGCGTCGCACGCCGAAATCGAAGAATGCGAACGGATGCCGGCGCGCGGGCTCCGCCGAAAACGCGTGCAGCAGGGCGATCTTCGCCTGCAGCCGCGCACACCCTTCCGTCAATGCGCGCCCTTGATCGAAGCGTCGAAAATACAGCTCGTTGACGATGGCAAGCACGTGGATCTCGAATCCCATCACGTGCACCATCGGCCCTTGCGCGACGATCTGCAGCTCTCCGCCCTCGACCGAAACATCAATGAAGTGGCGCTGGAAGCGGAAGACGGTCAGAAAATCGACAAAGTCGCTCTTGATGAAGCGCAGCGAACGCAGCCAGTCCAGTTCATCTTCACGATAGGTCAAGGTACACAGGTGATCGAGTTCCCGCTCGATTTCCGTCTTGAGTTCCGCCAGCGGATATGCAGGCTGGTTGCGACAGACGAAACGATAGTGTGCCTGCGCGGCCGGATGACCGTGCAGCAGCGCCTGCCACATCGTGAATTTGTAGAGATCGGTTTCCAGCAGGCTGTGGACGATGGGCATGCGTTCCTTTCGTGAATCAGCGCGTGCCGAACAGGCCTTGCGCGTCGAGAATCGCATAGACGATTTCGGGATGGCGTTCCAGGCACTTGCGAATCGCCGCCGGCACCGCCTGCCGCGTCTTCTTGCACAAGCCCGGCTGTTCCAGCAAACGGATGCTCAGTCCGCGCACTGTGCGGATTTCCGTGATGCCCGGCACGCCGGGATCGATTTCCAGTATCACGCCGAGATTTTCATGCAGACGCTCGCAGAGCCGCAGCAGTTCCACATAGCTCGAAATCGCCTCGATACGCGCGAGCAGCCGTTTTTCCTCTTCTCTCGTCAGCCGCAACACGCGGATGTCGGCCGCCGGATCGTGCAGCAGGACGTCGCGCTCGCAAGCACAGGCGCCGGGCGGGCACTCGGTGCGGATCGGAAAAGGAAACGGCTGGCTCATGGAGGAATCGACAAGGTGCTGTGCTTCGCAAGATTTTATATCGCCGCGATAGCGACATCCTTTTGCGCGAACAGTTCAGCTGTGAAATCATTCATCATGTGCGTTGACGCAATGCGCTGCTGAATTTTTCAGCACCCCTCAAAGCAAAAATATCCCGTTTATGTTCGGATTACCCAAGACCGCCACCGCTCCGTTTTGTCCGGCCGAAGTCGCCGGCACTGTCGATGTTCCGCAGAACGCGCCGCTATGGAAGAAGATTGCGCGTTTTGCCGGCCCCGGCCTGCTGGTATCGGTCGGCTACATGGACCCCGGCAACTGGGCAACCTCGATCGAAGCCGGGTCGCAGTACGGCTACCAGCTGCTGTTCGTCGTGATCCTGTCGAGCCTGGCCGCGATCGCGCTCCAATGCCTGTGCATGCGGCTCGGCATCGCGACCGGCAAGGACCTCGCCGTGCATTGCCGCGAACAGTACGGGCCTGCAACCGGCAAGGGACTGTGGTTGTTTGCCGAACTGGCGATCATCGCTTGCGACTTCGCCGAAGTACTGGGAAGCGCGCTCGCGTTCAAGCTGCTGCTCGGCGTGTCGCTGCCGGTCGGCGTGCTCTTGACCGCCTTTGATACGCTGATCGTGCTCGGGCTGAAGGGCAAGGGTTTCCGCCAGATCGAGGCAATCATCCTCGGCCTCGTCATCACGATCGGCATCTGTCTGTTTGCCGAACTGCTGTTCATCCGGCCCGACTGGCACGCGGTGATGGCGGGTGCGGTGCCGTCGTTGCACGCAATCTCCAGTCAGGAACCGCTGTACCTGGCGATCGGCATTCTCGGCGCCACCGTGATGCCGCACAATCTCTACCTGCATTCGTCCGTCGTGCAAACCCGCGTGGTCGCAAGGAATGCCCGCGCGAAAGGCGAAGCGATTTCACTGGCGCGCCTCGACACCATCGTTTCGCTGCTGCTGGCGCTCATCATCAACGCGGCAATCCTGATCCTGGCCGGCACCGCCTTCCACCATCCCGGACAGGCGACGCAGGCCGCAGTCGGCATTGACGATGCCTACCATCTGCTCGATCCGATCGCGGGCACCGCAGCGGCCGTGTTGTTCGGGCTGGCGCTGCTGGCTTCCGGGCAGAGCTCGACCTTCACGGGCACGATCGCCGGTCAAGTCATCATGGACGGTTTCCTGAAGCTGCGCATTCCCTGCTGGCAGCGCCGCCTGATCACGCGCGGCCTCGCGCTTGGCCCGGCGCTGATCGGCGTTCTGATGCTGGGCGAACATTCGGTCGGCCGCCTGCTGGTGCTGAGCCAGGTTGTGCTGAGCCTGCAGTTGCCGTTCGCCATGTATCCGCTGATCCGTCTCACTAGCCGCGCCGACATCATGGGTGAATTCAGGAATGCCGGCTATACCGCCCTGCTGTGCTGGTTGCTCTTCATCGTGATCTCGGCCGCCAACCTGTGGCTGGTTGCCCAGGTGTTCGGCCTGGCATAAGGCAAAACCGGGCCGCGATAACAGGTGTTGCACCGGCCCGTGCAATGCGCCCCAGCCATGAGACTGCGTCGTCAATCAACGCTGTTGCCCTGAGGCAGAACGAGGCCACCGATGACGGTCATTGCGCACCACTCTTTTTGCACCGCAATATGAACTGTTGCGAAATGCGCGAAGACCGCAGTTCTTAAGGTTTCCTCGCGCCGTTCTGCTATAACTACATGAGGGAGAGTGGACGTCAAAATATACGGATCAACGCCGCGCCATTCACTTTCACAAGCTCGACGCGACTGCGCAAAGAGGTGTTGTGATGAAGATCAGGACTTACCTGGTACTGATGACGTCGGCGGTGTTGATACCGATCATTTTCTTTTCCGCAGTTGCGATCAGCACGCTGTTCGATACGCAGCGGGACGCCGTGCTGCAGGGCGCAAGAGAAACCTTGCATTCGTCGGTGCTACGCGCCGACGCCGAGCTCAGCAAAGCCGTCATGGCCGTCAAGGTACTGGCACAATCCGGAAACCTGGCATCGGAGAACTGGCCAGCTTTCTACAGGCAAGCCGTCGATGCCGACGCCGACAGCCGCATGATCACGGTCGTCATCGACCAGTCCGGCCACCAGCGCATGAACACCTTCGTGGCATACGGCGCGCCGCTTTTGCAGACGGTTCCCGCCACGGATATCCGCACCATTTTTACGCCGACCACACCGCAGATTTCCAATGTCGCGCTCGGCCGCCTGTCGCATCGGCATGTCGTCTCGGTGTACTTGCCGGTCACCGCGCGCAGCGGCGCGCGCTATGTCGTTGCGCAAGTCATGTTTGCCAGCCATTTCCAGGAATTGTTGCCGCCCTTGCGTGACCGCGACAGCGGCGTCCACAGCATGTTCGACCGCAACGGCATGCTGATCGCAAGCAATGCCGGTTCCGAAGGCGAGCCCGGCACGCCGGCCGGCCTTGAATTAAGACACGCGATGACGAAGGAACCCGAAGGCATGTTGCGCACCACGGCCGAAGGCCAGGAGCGCTATACGCTGTTTGCCCGTTCGGCTCTGTCGGGCTGGACGTTCACGTTGAACCTGCCGGTGTCGAACGTCGAATCGGTACCGCGCAAGGCGATGGGGCTGATGGCACTGGAACTGTTCTGCGTCGTCGTGTTTGCCACCGTTGCCGCTGCATTTTTTGCGCGCCGCCTGACGCGCTCCATCGAATGTGCATTCGACTCCGCGACTGCGCTGCGGCAGGGTATGCTGCCGGCGCTGCACAATTCCGGCATCCGCGAATTCGAGGAACTGCAATCCGCAATGCATGAAGCGGGCCTGGTGCTGAAAAAGGTGGAGGCGGAACGCGTGGACCTGCTGAAAAGGGAACGCGAAGCGCGTAGCAGCGCAGAAAACAAGAACGCGACCAAGGACCAGTTTCTCGCGATGCTGGGGCATGAGTTGCGCAACCCGTTGGCGCCGATCAGCTCGGCGGCGCAATTGCTGGCCATGGGCGGGGTCGACGAAGCGCGCATCAAGCGCGCCACCAGCATCATCGTGCGGCAAGTCAAGCACATGACTTATCTGGTCGACGATCTGCTCGATGTATCGCGTGTGACGCGCGGGCTTATCAAGCTCGACCGCGATGTGCTCGACGTCAAGCAGATCCTGACCGATGCGCTGGAACAAGTGCGGCCGTCGATCGCGGCACTGCATCATCATTTCACCTCCACCATACCGGAGGAAAACATCTGCGTGATGGGCGACCACAAACGTCTGGTGCAAATCTTCACCAACCTGCTTGGCAACGCCGCCAAGTACACGCCGGAAGGCGGTCATATCGCATTGACGGTACAGTTGCAGAACGCGGATGTCGTTATCACGGTACAGGATGACGGCATCGGCATGACGCCGGAGCTGCTCGAGCGTGCATTCGAATTGTTTGCGCAGGCGGAACGCACCTCGGAACGTTCGCAAGGCGGGCTGGGCCTCGGCCTGGCGCTCGTCAAGAGCCTGGTCGTCGCGCATGGCGGCAAAGTCAGCGCGCATAGCGACGGCCTCGGCAAGGGCAGCACATTCAGCGTTTCACTGCCGCGCGAACTCAACTGCGACAAGCCCTTGCAAGTTGATGAAATGCTGACCAGCGCCACGTCGAAATCCCTGCGCATATTGATCGTGGACGACAACCGCGACGCCGCCAACATGCTGGGCGAAGTGGTGAAGGCGATCGGCCACTCGCCCATCGTCGAGTACAACCCGGGAAAGGCCTTGAAACGGGCGGCCAGCGAGCTGCCCGACGTTTGCCTGCTCGATATCGGTTTGCCCCAGATGGACGGCTACGAACTCGCACGCCGGCTGCGCGTACAGAACCGCACGTCGAAAATGGTGCTGATCGCGGTCACCGGATACGGGCAGCAGGGTGACTGCAAGCACGCCTTGTCGAGCGGCTTCGATTATCACTTCGTCAAACCGGTCGACACGGAAGCGCTGTCGGCCTTGCTGGGCGACATCGCGCGCCATGTTGCAAACGAAGAGGAAAATGCCGAGCAGGATGTCCAGACGTGAGGCAATCCCGGATTGCCAAATACGTCAAGCTACGCGCTGCGCGCTTTGCCATTCAGCCTGCCTTGACATTGGCGCGATAGCGCGCGGAACGCTTCGGCATCAGCATCGATCCGCTGCAGTCCGGCGCGCCGCAATGACAGGCGAACGCGCGCTTTACCGCCGGCGTATGCCGCGCCTCATAGATCAGTGCATAGTCGTAACTCAGCTCTTCGCCCCGCGCGATATCGTGCAGCGCGTAAATGAACACGCGGCCATCATCGTGTTCCAGCGCTTCGCAATTGGGGGCGCAACTATGGTTGATGAAGCGCGCATCGTTGCCGCGCCGGCCGCCATCGATCACGCGTCCGTCACTCAGGCTGAAGAAATAGGTCAGGTTCAAGGGCGCGCTGTCCTTTACGCTGACTGCCGCCTGGTGCCAAAGCACCCGTTCACCGCGATATTCGATGATGCAAGCGCCGGCGGGAATGCGGCGTCTCGCAAACACGCCCTTGCCGTGGATGGGCGAGGATTTGACGAAGTGCCATGCAGCAGCCGGCTGATGCGCCATTGCGAATACGCGATTCGTTGGGAAAGCCGATTGGAGTCGAGGGCATCCGCGCGGTTCAGCGGAAAGGGATAAAAAAATGGGCTCCCGAAGGAGCCCTGAAAGTTGAGAGTAGGAGACTTACAGCATCAATACGGTTATGCAGGGATTGCCGCGCCTTTTGCAGCGTTTTCCTTTTGCATCAGGTCGGCCGAGGTTTTCACGTGCTTGGCCAGCGTCGGACGCAGCACCATGATCGCGAGGAAGGCTGCGGTCAAGTCCATGCAGGCGACGGTGTACAGCACGGTGGACCAGGTACCGGTCGCTTCCATCATCAGGTTGCCGACTGGAACGAACAGCGCGCCGATGCCTTTCGCGGTGTACAGCACGCCGTAGATCTTGCCGATGTGCTTGGTGCCGAACGCGTCACCGGCCAATGCCGAGAACAGCGAATACACTTCACCCCAGGCCAGAAACACCACGCCGGACAGGATCAGGAAGGCCCATGGGTTGGAACCGAAGTAACCCAGTGCGATGATGCCGAGACCTTCCAGCGTGAACGCGATCACCATGGTTTTTTCACGGCCGATGTTGTCCGAGATCCAGCCGAACAGCGGACGCGACACGCCGTTCATGATGCGGTCCAGCATCAACGCCAGCGGCAGCGCAGCCATCGTGAAGAAATACATGTCGACTTCGAAGTGCTTGACGCCCAGATCGGTTGCGATCACGCCCAGCTGCGCCACTGCCATCATGCCGCCGGTGACGACGCAGATGAACATGAAGAACATCAGCCAGAACAGCTTGGTGCTCAGCGCTTCCTTCAGCGTGTAGTCGCGGGTCGCCTGTGCCAGCTTGGTCGATACCGACACTTCACTCTTGGTCGGCGAACGCAGGAACCACGCGGCGATGAACGCCATCGAGCCTTGCAGGATGCCGAAGAACAGGAAGGTTTCCTGGAAACCCGACGATTCGATCATCGCAGCGATCGGCAGGATCGTTGCAGCGGAACCGGCACCGTAGCCGCCGGCGGTGAGGCCGACTGCCAGGCCGCGGCGGTCCGGGAACCATTTCAGCGCGTTGTTGATGCAGGTCGCATAGATCGAACCGACACCGATACCGCCGAAGATCGCGCCGAGGTAGAAGCCGCCCAACGAAGTTGCCTGCGAATTGATGATCCACGCGATGCCGATGAAGACGGCGCCGAAGGCCACCATCAGGCGCGGGCCGAGTTTATCGATGAAGTAACCTTCGATCGGCGCCAGCCAGGTCTGCACCAGCACGAAGATCGTGAAAGCGATCTGGATTTCTGCGCGGGCCCAGCCGAAATGGCCCTGGATTTCCGGCACGAACAAGGTCCATGCGTACTGGATGTTGGCGGTCGCGATCATGCAGATCACGCCGACGACCAGCTGCAGCCAGCGTTTATTGGAGACCGGATGGTCCAGCGTTGCGGATGGCATGTTGCTCATTTGGCGCCTCCCGGGACGGTTGCGGAAACCTGCGGCAGGCAGGTACGATCGAAGGACGGGGACGCAGCGGCGCCGCCCGCCAGGGCAAGTGGTGATTCAGTCATGTTGTTCCTCAAGTCCAATCCATCGACTGCAGTCGCAGGTCAACGATTGAGATTAACGATCGGCTGTCGCGGCGGCGCAAATGCCGCTCACGCAACCTCTACAGAGCGCTTTATTGTTCAGGCGGCCATGAATGGCCCGGTCGATCGCCGTTCCGCCTTGCCGCCTTGCGAACCGGGGTACGGCCGCGACGGACTTGTTGCCGCCGCCACGCCGTCCGGGCGCAGCGACAGGTACAGAGCTCGCTGTAACCTTAAATCCGCGTTACGCATAGGTTAAGATCACGTTAAGACTGAGCGAGATTCTACGCACGCCAACCGGCCCGCCTATTGTGGAAAATACGTAGCAGACAACAGCGCCGAGCCTTGGTCCAGGCCCGCGGAATTTTTACATCGCGTTTACGTATTTCCGCTTTGGGGCAGCGCACTTCGCGCGCAAAATGGCAGCGGTACCCACGCGTTTTTTTGACTGCGGACGAACTCCGCAACCAGCAGGCACTCGAAGCAGCGTCCGCCGCCAGCGCGCGACACCAGGCGCTGCGGCGTCTGCAAAATCGGCCCGAGCGGCACACGATTGATGACAAGGCCATAATGGCAGCTGTATCTGTTCGCTGTCCGAAATGAGATTCCACGGTATTTTTGAAAGTCAACGCCGTCGCAGCGCGATCGGCTTCGCCCTGTCGCTGCTGATGCACGCGGCATTGCTGCTGTTCGCGCTCGAGCATGTCGCCACGCCGGTCAGGGAAAGCGGTTTTTTCCCCGACGCGCCGCTGGTGGTGAACCTGTTGCCGCCGGCCGATGCGTCGCGCGCTGCGCCGCCGTCTGTCCGCACGCCGCCGAAGGTGAGCAAGGCGC
>DATMTZ010000245.1:0-6552 GCA_035563975.1 Oxalicibacterium sp.
GTACGCCTGATTTCGAGTCAGGTACATTCGACCACTCTGCCACCTCTCCTGATTCGGGTTTCGTGATGCGAAGCCCGAGATTGTATCAGAACATTTCCCGATTCTCAAATCCATCGATCGCGAAAAACGTCTGAGCCGGCGCGTGCCATGCGGCCGCCATCATCATCTTGTCATAAATGGCCAGTACCATGCGGCAAGTTCAGATCCAGGATCGTTGATGCCATCCGTCTCATTAAAACCGTCCATACCGCCAAGGATCACGCGCGTCCGCAATACGCGCGGCAACGGCATGTCGTTCGCGCGCCGCATGACGCTCGAAGCGCCGCACGCCACTGCCAACGATTGCAATGCAAAGGATCCTGAAGCGGCTGCGGCCGGACGCGAGAGCAATATGCTGACACAGCGCCTGCGCGACATCATCGAACGGCGGCAGTTGACGGCGCTGTTCCAGCCCATCATCCAGATGCATACCGGCGAGATCGTCGGCTATGAAGGCTTGATACGCGGGCCGTCGGACAGCCCGCTGCATTCGCCGCTGAACCTGTTCAAGGTGGCGCGCGCCTGCGGCCTCAGCGTCGAAGTCGAGCACCTGTGCCGGCGCGTCACGCTCGAGCGCTTTGCCGAACTGAAGCTGCCCGGCAACCTGTTCCTGAATGTCAGCCCGGAATGCCTGCTGCTGCAGCCGCAAGGGCGGCGCGGCGAGACGCTGGGCTACATCCAGGAAGTCGGCATCGATCCGAAGCGCGTGATCATCGAGCTGACCGAAAGCCAGCCGACCTACGATTACGACCTGCTGCGCGCCGCCGTCACGCATTACCGCGCGATGGGCTTCCGCATCGCGATCGACGACCTCGGCGAAGGCTTTTCCAGCCTGCGCCTGTGGTCCGAGCTGCGGCCGGAATACGTGAAGATCGACATGCACTTCGTGCAGGGCATCAACCAGGATGCGATCAAGCTGCAGTTCGTGCGCTCGATCCAGGAAATTGCCGAGAAATCCGGCACGGTGGTCATCGCGGAAGGCATCGAGACCGACGCCGAATTGCTGATGATCCGCGATCTCGGCGTGGCTTACGGCCAGGGCTACAAGATCGCACGGCCGCACGCGCATCCGGCCACCGAACTCTCCGGCGACCTGCGCGGCCTGCTGCGGCAGAACGGCGTCGCCGTTTATCCGCATGAAGCGCGCAGCGGCAAGACGCTGACCGCCTTCAAGCTGCTGCGCGCGGTCCCGGCCGTCACGCCGGACGTGCAGAACAATCGTATCTACGAAATGTTCAACAGCGATCCGACGCTGGAAGTGATTCCGGTCGTGTCCGACGAGGTGCCTATTGGCCTGATCACGCGCGCCAACCTGATCGACAATTTTGCGCGGCCCTACCTGCGCGAACTACACGGCCGCAAATCGTGCACGCTGTTCATGGATGCCAATCCGCTGATCACCGACCGCAACACCGCGCTGCACGCGCTGAGCCAGATCATCGTGGACGCCGATCGCCACCACCTGTTCAACGGTTTCATCATCACCGACGCCGGCAAATATCTGGGCATGGGCAATGCGCACGACCTGATGCGGGAGATCACGCAAATGCAGATCAGCGCGGCGCGTTATGCGAATCCATTGACGCTGTTGCCGGGCAACGTGCCGATCGACGAACACATCGACCGCCTGCTGGAAAACGGCGCGCGCTTTGCCACCTGCTACGTGGACCTGGATCACTTCAAGCCGTACAACGACGTCTACGGCTACCGCAAGGGCGACGACATCCTGCGCCTGACGGCCAGGATCCTGACCGACCATTGCGATCCGCAGCGCGATTTCGTCGGCCATATCGGCGGCGACGATTTCATCCTGCTGTTCCAGAGCGAAGACTGGGAGGAACGCTGCCGCGACATCCTCGATACCTTTGCCGCTGCAGTACCCGATTTCTACAGCGAGGAAGATCGCACGCAAGGCGGTTATGTCAGCGAAGACCGGCGCGGCAGCAAGGTATTCCATCCGCTGGTCGCGATGTCGCTCGGCATCGTGAAGGTCTGGCCCGGACAGTACGGCTCGCATCACCAGATTTCTGCCGCGGCGACTGACGCCAAGAAACAGTCGAAAAAAATCCCTGGCAACAGCCTCTTCATCGACCGTCGCCAGGGACATGCCTCCGCGGAAAACGTGGCGGACAGAGCCGGCAGTTCCGTGCCGTCCGATCCCGCCTGAGCGCGCCCTGGGGCGCCACGATTATTTTTCCGCCGGTGTGAGGCGGCTTGCGCCTGCCATGTAGGGACGCAGCACTTCGGGAATCTCGACGCTGCCGTCGGCCTGCTGGTAGTTCTCCAGCACGGCCACCAGCGTGCGGCCGACCGCGAGGCCGGAACCGTTCAAGGTATGCACCAGTTCCGGCTTGCCCTGCGCATTGCGAAAACGCGCCTGCATGCGGCGCGCCTGGAAGGCTTCGCAATTCGAGACCGAGGAAATCTCGCGATAGGTGTTCTGCGCCGGCAGCCACACTTCGATGTCGTAGGTCTTGGCTGCGCCAAAACCCATGTCGCCGGTGCACAGCGTGATCACGCGATACGGCAGGCCGAGCTTCTTCAGGATGTTTTCCGCATGGGCGCACATTTCTTCCAGCGCTTCGTAGGACTTTTCCGGATGCACGACCTGCACCATCTCGACCTTGTCGAACTGGTGCTGGCGGATCATGCCGCGCGTGTCGCGTCCGTAGCTACCGGCCTCCGAGCGGAAGCAGGGCGAATGCGCAGTCAGCTTCATCGGCAAGGCATCGGCCGACAGAATTTCGTCGCGCACGATGTTGGTCAGCGAGACTTCCGCGGTCGGAATCAGATACAGCGACTCGCCCTCGCCTTCCTGGCCGCCCTTCTTGACGGCGAACAGATCGGCTTCGAATTTCGGCAGCTGGCCGGTGCCCTGCAGCGAATCGGCGTTGACGATGTAAGGCGTGTAGCACTCGGTGTAGCCGTGTTCGGCGGTGTGCGTGTCCAGCATGAATTGCGCAAGCGCGCGATGCAGGCGCGCGATGCCGCCTTTCATCACGGCGAAGCGCGAGCCGGTCAGCTTGGCCGCGACGTCGAAATCGAGGCCGAGCGGCGCGCCGACATCGACGTGATCCTTCACTTCGAAATCGAAGGTGCGCGGCGTACCGATCTTGCGCATCTCGACGTTATCCGCCTCATCCTTGCCGACGGGCACGGACGCATCGGGCAGATTCGGAATTGCCAGCATGAATTCGCTGATGCGGCTCTGCAGCACTTCCAGCCGCGCGGCGGAATTCTTCAATTCGTCGCCGAGACCGGCCACCTCGGCCATCACGGCGGAGGTATCTTCGCCCTTGCCCTTCAACATGCCGATCTGCTTGGACAGCGTATTGCGCTTGTTCTGCAGTTCTTCGGTACTGGACTGGATCTGCTTGCGTTCGCTCTCAAGCGCGTTGAAAGCGTCGATGTCGAGCTGGAACTTGCGGCCGGCAAGGCGCGCGGCAACGCTTTCGATGTCTTTACGAAGAAGCTGGATGTCGATCATGGCAAAGGCGGATAAATGCGAAAGCCGCCATTGTACCAAGCGGCTTGCGATTGCCGACGACCGGGATGCCGGGAAAGCGCGCTATTTCTTTCGTTTGCGCTCGGCGGCGTCGAGTTCGCGCAGGTAAGCCAGCTTCTCCCCGATCTTCCCTTCCAGTCCGCGCGGCGTCGGCTCGTACCAGTGCGGCTCCGCCATGCCGTCCGGCAGATAGGTTTCACCGGCCGCGTAGGCGTCCGGCTCGTCGTGCGCGTAGCGATACAGCTTGCCGTAGCCGAGTTCCTTCATCAGCTTGGTCGGCGCATTGCGCAAGTGCTCGGGTACGGGACGCGACTTGTCCTTGGCGACGAAGGCACGCGCCTGGTTGTAGGCCTTGTAACCGGCATTGCTCTTGGGCGCCATTGCCAGATAGATCACTGCCTGTCCCAGCGCCAGTTCACCTTCCGGCGAACCAAGCCGCTCGTAGGTGGCGGCCGCCTCGTTGACCATCGTCATCGCGCGCGGGTCGGCCAGGCCGATGTCTTCCCACGCCATGCGCACGATGCGGCGCGCCAGGTAACGCGGGTCGGCGCCGCCATCCAGCATGCGGCAGAACCAGTACAGCGCGCCGTCCGGACTGGAACCGCGCACCGACTTGTGCAAGGCCGAAATCTGGTCGTAGAAAGTGTCGCCGCCCTTGTCGAAGCGGCGCAGCGCGTCGCCCAGGCAAGCTTTCAAGATATCGAGATCGACTTCGTTCTGCTTTTTCGTCTGCGCAGCACGCGCGACGATTTCCAGGTTGTTCAGCAGCTTGCGGCCGTCGCCGTCAGCACTGGCGATCAATGCCCCCTTGGCTTCCTCCGTGAAACTGAGCCCTTCCAGTTCGGCGGCCGCAGCGCGATCGACCATCGCAGCAAGATCTTCCTCGCTCAGCGACTTGAGCACATACACCGCGGCGCGCGACAGCAATGCACTGTTGACTTCGAAAGACGGATTCTCGGTGGTGGCGCCAATGAAGGTAAACAGCCCGCTCTCCACGTGCGGCAAGAAGGCATCCTGCTGGCTCTTGTTGAAGCGATGGACTTCGTCGACGAACAGGATCGTGCGGCGGCCCATTGCGTTGCGCGACAGCTGTGCGCGCTCGACCGCTTCGCGTATGTCCTTGACGCCGGACAGCACCGCGGACAGCGCGATGAAATCCGCCTGGAAACTGTCCGCCATCAGGCGCGCCAGCGTCGTCTTGCCGACGCCAGGCGGCCCCCACAGGATCATCGAATGCGGTTCGCCCGATTCGAAGGCAACACGCAGGGGCTTGCCCGGACCGAGGATGTGCTGCTGGCCGATCACATCGTCCAGCGTATGCGGACGCAAACGTTCGGCGAGGGGAATGGAACTCATGACGCGTCTGTCAGCCTTGCAAAAATGGCGACGCCACCACTAAGCGGTGGTGGCGTCTCGATCAAACAAAGGCGCTCATGCGAGCGCCCGATGTTACTGAAACACGTCCGCGCCCTTCGGCACCACGAACTTGAATTGGCTGGCCGGCATCGCCGGATTCTTCTCGAACTTCGTGAAGTTCAGCAGCGAAATCTGGCCGAAGGAATCGCGCAATTCCATCGCCACCGGTACGCCATTGCGCATGCCGATGCCGATATGTTCAAAGTTCGTGTCCTTGGCTTTCGGCGTCGCTTCCAGCCACTCGACGCCGTCCTTGGTAGCGCCTTCCTTCAGCGTGAAATTCTTTTCGAGATCATTGCTGCCGAACAGGATGGCCGCCGGCGAAGAACCGAGCGCATCGCCCAGCTTCTTGATCGTGACCTGGTTCAGGTCCTTGTCGTAGATGTACAGTTTGTCGCCATCGGCCTGCAGCAACTGCTCGTACGGCTTCTGGTAAGTCCAGATGAACTTGCCGGGACGGGCGAAGACAAAAGTGCCGGTCGATTCGTTCGAGACTTTCGTCGCGCCGCTTTCGACCTTGACCAGGCGCTGCGTGAATTCCCCGCGCGCCGATTGCGTCGACGACACAAAGGATTTGAACTGATCGAGCGCGGCCGCATGCGCCTGCGCCGCGAACAGCAGCGCGCCGACCAGCAGCGCGAACGCGCACAGCAGCATCCGCTTGTCGATCGATTTTCTTGCCTGCGCCTGTTTCATTTGTTGCTTCATGGTTTCCTTGTCTGCTTGCTATAGACGGCTTATTCGCCGGAATTCCCCGCCGGCACCAGAATTTCGCGGTTGCCGTTCGACTGCATCGTCGACACCAGCCCGCTTTGCTCCATCTGTTCGAGCAGGCGCGCCGCGCGGTTGTAGCCGATGCGCAGATGGCGCTGCACCAGCGAGATCGACGCGCGGCGATTCTTCAACACTACCGCCACTGCCTGGTCGTACAAGGCGTCGCCTTCGGTGCCGCCGGTGGCGCCGTCCAGCGACAGACCGCCTTCGCCTTCCATCACGCCGCCTTCCAGGATGCCTTCGATGTAATTCGGCTCGCCCTGCGATTTCAGGTGATCGACCACGCGGTGCACTTCGTCATCCGATACGAAAGCGCCATGCACGCGCACCGGCAGGCCGGTGCCCGGCGGCATGTACAGCATGTCGCCCATGCCGAGCAGCGCTTCCGCGCCCATCTGGTCCAGAATCGTGCGTGAATCGATCTTGCTGCTGACCTGGAACGCAATGCGGGTCGGAATATTCGCCTTGATCAGGCCGGTGATCACATCCACAGATGGGCGCTGCGTGGCAAGAATCAAGTGGATGCCGGCCGCACGTGCCTTTTGTGCAATACGCGCAATCAGTTCCTCGACCTTCTTGCCGACGACCATCATCAGGTCGGCCAGCTCGTCGATGATGATGACGATGGTCGGCAGCTTCTCCAGCGGCTCCGGCGCATCCGGCGTCAGGCTGAACGGATTGGGGATTTTTTCTTCGCGCTTTTCGGCTTCTGCGATCTTTGCGTTGTAGCCGGCCAGGTTGCGCACGCCCAGCTTGCTCATCAGCTTGTAGCGGCGCTCCATCTCGTTGACGCCCCAGTTCAGCGCGTGGCCGGCCTG
>DATMTZ010000246.1:0-4003 GCA_035563975.1 Oxalicibacterium sp.
GCCGAGGATGAACAGCCCGTCGACTTTGCCATCCCGTATGTCGGCGCTCAATGCCGCAATCGAATCACTGTGGTTGCCCGGATCGATTTCGACAGGGGCAATGTAGCTGACCGTTCTTCCCTGACTGCCGAGATGGGCATTCATTGCATGCACCAATGCGCGCGTCTGCGCACTCATGCTTCCGCCGGCGACGATCAGCGCGTGGCCGCGCTGCTTGCCAAGTGCAGCGGCCAGTGCGCTTTCCCATCTGGCGCTCGCGTGGTTTGGCGCACTCGAGGCTGCGTGCGCCACTTCCGCCATGCCGAGACGTGCAGCGAGCCGCCACGCCAGCCGTTCGATCTCCTGCGGCGGCAACACCAGTTGCTCGTCCGCGATCGCACTGGTCAAACTGGGCGTTGCCGACACCGCATACAGGCGGCGCGTGCCGAACTCGGCGACGTTCGCGCGGCGGCCCGCGAAGAAGTCCTGTGCCTGCCGCACGCTGGCCGGTGCGCCGGCAAACAGTTCCGCATCGAGCGACAGAACCACGGTCGCGCGATCCAGGTGCAGCAGCGTGTCGAGCGGCCGGCCAAACGCCAGCTTCGATGCCTCCAGCGCGCGGTCGTCGTGCAGCGCATCGTGGCGATGCCAGCGCGCATGCGGATACTGTGCCTGCAGACGCGTCCATTGGGCGGCAAAAGTCGGCGACGTGACCGCACCCGTCAGGATGCGCAATCCATCCCCGCCGTTCTCCAGCCACCTGGCGCGCGGTGCGCGCAGCGCGTCCTCAAATGCCTGCCAGGTCGACAGCTGCCCTGCGCCATACACCGTCTTCGAGCGTTCCGGATCCCATAGCTGCAGGATCGACGCCTGCGCGAAGATGTCGGTCGCACCGAGACTGGCCGGATGCTGCTGGTTGCCTTCCACCTTGGTGGGCCGGCCCATATTGCTCTCGACCAGCACGCCCTGCGCATACCCGTTGTTGACGAACGCGCTTGCGTAAAAAAGCGGCAGGCCCGGCACCAGTCGTTCCGGCATGTCCACGTAAGGCACGATCTTTTCCTGCGGCGGACCGCTGCAGCCGGCACCGGCCAGCGCCATCGACGCGGCCATGATCTTCAGGAAGCGACGCCGCTCCGCGCTGTCCGGTTCGCTGGTGTGCACATCCGCATCGCCGTGCCGGTGGATCGGAATGATCGCGCGTTCGTTCATCGCATCACCGGTGACAGGTCGAGCAATCGGTCAGGCGCCGCTTGTCCTGCAGCTGATACAGGCGATTCAGTTCCGCCACGTCCTGCGGCGACAGCTTGCGGACGTCGGTCATGCGAAACACGTCGCCCAGCGGCCGCACGTGTTCCTTCGCCTTCGCGTGGCAACCGATGCACCACTGCATATCGAGCGAGGCCTTGCGCACCGTCAGGGGCATCTGATCGATGCGGCCATGGCATTCGATGCACGCCACGCCTTTCGCGATGTGGATGCTGTGATTGAAAAAGGCGAAATCCGGCAGGTCGTGCACACGATTCCATTCGATCGGCCTGCGGCTCGCCATGCTGGCGTGCAGCGGCGCCAGCATCGGGGCATCCTTGAACAGCTGTGAATGGCAAGTCAGGCAGATTTGCGTGGTGGGCATGCCGGCAAACGGCGATTTCTCTACCGAGGTATGGCAGTAGCGGCAATCGAGTCCGATGTCGCCGACATGATGCTTGTGACTGAAGAGGATGGGCTGCATCACGGCCGCCTGCTGCGCCGCTTCCGGCGTCATGCGCCATTCGGCCAGCAACACGGCGGCGACGACAGCGATCAGCACCGCGATGAACAGCAGCTTGGTGGTAAGGACCGTGGTGGGGCTGAATGCCTGCGGCATGATGAACGCAATCGGTAGTCACACGTTAACTCTTGTGTACTTGACTACGGTCGCGGGCAAGGGGTTCCCGCGACGTGCATGGAAACCATCAAACGCAGGCAGCGAGCGGCGCGTTTTCTCCTATGGCGCGCCTTCTTTTCCTTTGCTTCGAGATACCTGCATCGGGGCGCGCGGCATTGCCGCCATGCATATCATTCGCATGAGCCAATGCGCGCTAACGACGTCTGTTGCGTGCGATCAGAAAACAGGCGACGCCGACCACTGCCGAAGTAATCGCCACTTTGCGCGCCAGGCCGACCGGATTATGTTTGAGTTCGGCCTTGATGCCCATCTCGCCCAGCACGTTCGGCACATGCCCGTTGCGCAGATCGTCGCCCACGCCTTCCATCATGTTGATGCGGTCGGCGAACAGCAGCAGCAACCAGTGGAAGATATTGTTCTCGCTGTACTTGAAAGCCCAGGCACGCAGGCGGCCGCTGAGGCCGCTTGGCGGCACGGTGGAACCGAAGATCGGCGTGATGCGGGGCCGCTCGGTCGAATGGAATACCGTGACATTGACCTGCTGCTGCGCCGGTTCGTGCTCCGGCGGATGCTCGAGGCGCGCGGGCATTCTTTCCATCGGATAGCCGGGACGGTTGCTGTGGTCGAGATCCGCGCCCCAGCCCTTTATGTGCGCATATTTGCTTCTGTCGCTTCCGCCCTTTGCATGTACGGCCTGGTCCATGATTATTCCTTCGTCTTGATGTCTACACTTCGACGGCCATGCGCGGCACCGCCCTGGGCGGGATCAGCACGGTCTTGATGCAGTTGTCCAGCTTGCTGGAAAACAGGTGATAGGCATCAGCCGCCTCTTCCAGCGGCACGCGATGCGTGATGACCTGCTTGGGATCGATGCGCCCGGCCTGGATGTGCTCGATCAGGCGCGGCAGATGGCGCTTGACGCTCGCCTGGTTCATGCGCAGCGTCAGCCCCTTGTTGATCGCATTGCCGATCGGGATCGCGTTGAAGGTCGGGCCGTAGACGCCGACGATCGACACCTTGCCGCCCTTGCGCACGCTGTTGATGCACCAGTGCAGCACGGTCGCCGCGCCTGCCTGCAGTTTGAGGTAGCGGCCGGTCAGGGTCTGCATCGCATTGCCGACCGCCTCGCAGCCGACGCAATCGATGCAGACGTCGGCGCCCAGGCCATCGGTCATCTTCTTGATGTGGATTGCCATGTCGCGCACATCCTTGAAGTTAATGACCTCGCATTGCGCATAGGTCTTCACGAATTGCAGCCGGTATTCGATGTGATCGACCACGATTACGCGGCCTGCCCCGAGCAGCCAGGCCGACTTCGCGGCGAAGATGCCGATCGGGCCGGCGCCAAAAATCACCACCGTGTCGCCCTCGTCGATATCGCCCATCTCGGCGGCCTGATAGCCGGTGGGCAGCGCATCGGTCAGCAGCACCGCGTCATCGTGATCCAGATCGGGCGGGATGACGGTCGGCCCGACATCGGCCATCGGCACGCGCACATATTCAGCCTGTCCGCCATCGTAGCCGCCGGCCGTATGCGAGTAACCGTAGATGCCGCCGATCGCGCTCGCTTCCGCATTCGTGTTGTGGCAATTGCTATAGAGCTCGCGCTGGCAGAAATAGCAGGCGCCGCAAAAGATGTTGAACGGCACCAGCACATGGTCGCCGACTTTCAGGTTCTGCACGGAGGAGCCGATCTCTTCCACCACACCGATGAATTCGTGGCCGAACGTCGATCCGATGCGCGTATCCGGCACCAGGCCGTGATAGAGGTGAAGATCCGAGCCGCAGATGCATGCGCGCGTGACGCGCACGATGGCATCGTTGGGATGTTCGATTTTCGGTTCGGCCTTTTGCTGTACGCGGACGCGATATGGTCCGCGGTAATTCATCGCGAGCATGAGATTCCTTTCGATCGAAGGCTGAGGCCGCAACGCTGCGAATGCCGGCCGACCTGCGCATGATCCGGTTCGACATCCGTATGCGGTATCGGAGAAGAAGACAAAACACTGTAGGAAAAGCGAGGCGCGGTCGAAAGTTGCCGCGCGCCCATACGGTACGCTACCGAACCGAGCAATATTTTCCGCGGGGATACGCTGGATTCCGGTTCAACTCAAAGGAGTCATCATGAAGACGAAT
>DATMTZ010000247.1:0-5374 GCA_035563975.1 Oxalicibacterium sp.
CATCGCCGGCCAGTCGGTCACGCTGCTGCTGGACGAATACGTGGACATCTCGCGCGGCGACATGCTGTCCGAAGCCGCACGCCCCGCCACGCTGCTGAAGACCGTCAATGCCGATATCTGCTGGCTGTCGGAAGAGCCGCTAGACTTGCGCCGCAAGTACTGGCTCAAGCACACCACGCGCCAGGTCGCGGCGCGCGTGACGAAAATCGATACGCTGCTCGACATCAACACGCAAGAAAAACGCGCGGCCGATGAAGTCAAGCTGAATGGCATCGCCAATGTGACGATTAATGTGCAGCAGCCGCTGGCGGCCGACGCCTACGATACAAGCCGTTCCACCGGCGCCTTCATCCTGATTGATGAAGTCACGCATCAAACGGTCGCGGCCGGCATGATTCGTCTCTGATTTCCGCTTATGACGCAACACGCGGCGGCGCCAGCAACCGGCAAGGTCTACCTGATCGGCGCCGGTCCTGGCGCCGTTGATTTGTTAACGGTGCGTGCCACGCGCATCCTGGCGCAGGCGGACGTCGTGCTGTACGACGCACTGATCACGCCGGACATTCTCGCGCTGTGCCTGCAAGCGGAAAAGATCCCGGTCGGCAAGCGCAGCGGTCAGCGCTCCACGGCGCAGATCGTCATCAATGAACTGCTGGTCGACTGCGCACGCAAGTACCGCTGCGTCGTCCGGTTAAAAGGCGGCGATCCGATGCTGTTCGGCCGTGCCGATGAAGAATTGACGGCGCTGGAATCGCATGGCATCGCGGTTGAAGTCGTGCCTGGCATCACCACTGCCTTCGCCGCTGCAGCGGCCACACAGCAACCGTTGACCAAGCGCGGCATCGCACGCAGCATCGCCTTCTTTACCTCGGCGACCGCGCCTGGGGAACCCGATCTTCTGACGTTGCCGAACACCGACACGCTGATTCAGTACATGGGGGGACGCGAAGCCGTCGTCACCGCGAAGAAACTGCTGGAACAGGGCCGCTCGCCGGATCTGCCGGTCGTCGTCGTCGAAAACTGCAGTCTCCCCAACGAGCGCATCTCGCGGATGCGCTTGCGCGAGCTGGAACAGGGTCTGGGGGAAAAACAGGGACCAGTGCTGGTCATGATCGGCAACGCGATGGCGCAAAGGCCGACATCGCGCCAGCCGTAGCGCGGTCTAACGCACCGCGTCCAGACAGTAGCTCGCCATCGCGTTCAGTACGTCGGCGGCTTCACCGACCGCATCAACGATCTTGAAGCGCATATGCGGATGCGCGTTTTTCACTTCGTCGATCAATGCCGGCAGATCGCGCAGCACGTGACCGCCCTGCCCGAGGAAGACCGGCACGATCGTCACTTCTTGCGCGCCTTCTGCGGCAAGCGCGGACACGGCCTCCGGCAGGCGCGGCGACATCAATTCGAGAAAGGCCAGCGATACCGCCATGTCCGGTGCGCGACCCTGCACGATCTCCTGCAGGCGCCGAAACGGCATGGCCCATTGCGGATCGCGCGCGCCATGCGCAAACAGGATCATCGCCCGTTGTTTTCCGTTCGCCATCGTCAGTGCCTTTCCACCCAGGACAAGGCACCGATCGCCGCCAGCATGAACAGCGCGCTCGGCAGCACCGCAGTGGCAAATGCCGGCCAGGTATTGAGCAAGCCGAGGTGCGAGAACAGGCTGTTGCTCAACTGGAAGCTGACGCCGATCATGATGCCGGTAAAGATCTTCAGGCTGACGCCGCCCGAGCGGAAATGCAGGTAGGCGAAGGGCAGCGCCAGCGCCATCATCACGAATACCGCAAACGGATATACGACCTTTTTCCAGAACGCGATTTCGTAGCGCGCGGTGTCGCGGTTGTTTTCCTCGAGATATTGCGTGTACTTGATCAGATCATAGGCCGACATGCTTTCGGGATCCGAGAAGCCGACTGACAGGATTTCCGGCGTCACTTCGGACACCAGGTCCATGGTCGGATATTTCTTCGTCGCGATCGCGCCCTGTTCGCCATTCGTGCCGCTCTGCAGGACCTTGTCGGCGAACGTCGCTTCCGCCACATCGCTCATGGTCCAGGTATTGTTGCCCTTGTAGTCGGCTTTGCTGGCGGTGAGCAGGTGGATCAGGTGGAAGTCGCGATTGAATTCGTAAATCTTCAAGCCGACCAGCTGGCCGTCCGGCCGTACGTCACGCACGTTCAGGAAGCGCGTGCCGACCGCCTCGCCGGTGGTGCCGCCGCTGCGGATCACATCCTTGGTCCACATGCCGGAACGGAACTGCTGCGACTGCGAGCTGCCCTTGGCTGCGCTCTGCATGCGCTCGGCCATGTCCGAAGTGACCGGCGCGATGAATTCGCCGAGCACGAAGGTGATCAGCGCAAACAGCACGCCGATTTTCGCGAGGATGGTCGCTGCCTCTGCGGTCGACATGCTGGATGCGCGCATGATGGTGAATTCCGAGCGGGCCGCAAATTGCGCCAGCGCCCAGATCGTGCCGATCAGCGCCGCGATCGGCATCAGCTCATAGGCATAGGCCGGCATGCCGAGCACGACATAAAAGAATGCCTGCTGAATCTGGTAGCCGCCGTGGCCGACCGATTTCAGCTCGCCGATCAGGTCGAAGAAGGCGAACAGCGCAAGAAATGCGATCAGCACGAACAGGACCGAACGCCCGATCTCGACCGCGAAGTATTTTTGCAGAATCTTCATGCTGCCGCCCGCTGTCCGAATAATGCACGCTTGGTCGCCGACCAGATCGCCAGCGGATGGTAGCGGCTATTGACTTTCAGGCGCCACAGGAAGAAGGCCGTCACGATCAGCAAGGCAATCAGGTGAATCGGCCACCACGCCATCATCAGCGACATTTTCTTTTGCACGACTGAGGATTGCGCAACGCTCATCATGTTGCTGTAGAACACGAACAGGAACAGGGCGATCAGCAGGTTCGCTGACCGGCCGCCGCGCGGGTTGACGAAGCCAAGCGGAATCGCCAGCAGCATCAGCAGCACGCCCATCAGCGGCAAGGCAATGCGCCACAGCAGTTCGGCATCATTGAAATTGCTGCGATTTTCGATCAGCTGGCGCGTGGTCAACGCGCGCGACGAGGTGTCGCCGACCATCGCCTGCGATTTGCTCGACACCAGCAGGCCATAGCGGTCGAATTCCATCAACTGGAAATCGGGCTGCGTCGGCACGCCGTCGTAACGCCGGCCCTGATGCAGCACGAGGAACTTGTCGCCATTGTGATCGAACTCGACCGTGCCCTCCTTCGCCACCACCACGCTGGTCTTGCCCTTGACCTGGCTGCTGACGAACACGTTCTTGACCTTGGTGGTGTCGCCGGAAATGCCTTCGACGAAGAACACCCGATTGGCGGACGAGGATTCCTGGAAGCGTCCCGGCGACACGCGCGCGATGTCCTGGCGGTTCGCATAACGTTCCTTGTATTCGGCGCTTTGCTGGTTGGACCACGGCGTCAGGTAAAAACTCAGGACGGCCGTCGCAATCACGATCGGCAGGCTGAACACCAGCACGGGCTTTATCCACTTCGACAGGCTCAGGCCCGACGCGAACCACACCACCATTTCGGAATCCTGGTAGCTGCGCGTGACAACCAGCAGCACGGAAATGAAGCCGGTCAGGTTCAGGATGACCGGCAGATAGTTCAGTGCGGAGAATCCGATCAGCGCTACCACGTCCGCCGATGCGACCTTGCCGCCCGCGGCCTGTCCCAGGATACGGATCAGCATGATCGTGATCGTGATCGTAAACAGGGTGGTGAAGACGGCGCCCGCAGTACTGAGCAAGTCGCGTCGGAGCGCGCGCTGAAAAATCATTGCAAGGCTATAATCGTGGGGATCAACAAGGGGATATCCGCATGGACTTTAGCATAAAACCACTCGACGCAAAAAGCACAATCGCCGGCATCAAGACGGGCTGCATCGCAGTCGCCGTGTTCGAAAACAGGAAGCTTTCCGCTGCGGCAAAAGCCTTGAATGCGAAGGGCGCGATCGATGGCGCATTGCAGTCCGGCGACATCAGCGGCAAGCCCGGCACCACGCTGCTGCTGCGCGGCATCGCGGGTGTTGCGGCGGAACGCGTGCTGCTGGTGGGCCTGGGCAAGGAAGACGCGGTCAGTGAAAAGGATTTCAGCTCGGCATTGCAGGCCATCGTGCGCGCCTTCGGCTCGCTCGGCACGAAGGAAGCGGTCGTCGCCCTGCCTTTCGACATCGTGAACAAGCGCGATGCTGCCTGGGGTATCCGCGGCGCCGTGCTGGCCGCGCGTGAAGCCGCGTATCGCTTCGACGTGATGAAGAGCAAGAAGGAGCCGCCCGCCACCGGCGTCGGCAAGATCGCTTTTGCTGTTCCTGCCGCAGGCGCCAATGCCGCGAAGGAAACGGTGATGCAGGCGGTCGCCGTCGCCAACGGCATGGACCTTACCAAGGATCTCGGCAACCTGCCGGCCAATATCTGCACGCCGACCTATCTGGCGAACACGGCCAGGAAAATGGCCAAGGACTTCAAGCTCGAGGTCGAGATCCTGGACCGCAAACAACTGGAAGCGCTGAAGATGTACAGCTTCCTGTCGGTCACCAACGGCACCGTGCAGCCGCCGAAATTCATCGTGCTGAAACACTTCGGCGCCAAGGCCAAGGACGCACCAGTGGTGCTGGTCGGCAAGGGCATCACCTTCGACTCCGGCGGCATTTCGCTGAAGCCCGGCGCGGCGATGGACGAGATGAAGTACGACATGGGCGGCGCCGCGTCGGTGCTCGGCACCATGCGCGCGATCGCCGAGATGAAGTTGAAGCTGAACGTCATCGTCGTCATCCCGAGCTGCGAGAACATGCCGTCCGGCAGCGCCACCAAGCCGGGCGACATCGTGACGTCGATGTCGGGCCAGACCATCGAAATCCTGAATACCGATGCCGAAGGCCGCCTGGTGCTGTGCGATGCGCTGACCTATGTCGAGCGCTTCAAGCCCGCCGTCGTGGTCGATGCCGCGACGCTGACCGGCGCCTGCATCACTGCGCTCGGCCATCACAATTCAGGCCTGTTCACGCGCAGCGACGAAGCGCACGATGCGCTCGCCAACGAATTGCTGGCCGCCGGCCGCGAAGCGGGTGACACGGCGTGGCGCATGCCGATCGAGGATAGCTACCAGGAACAACTGAAGTCGAATTTCGCCGACATGGCCAATATCGGCGGCCCGGCCGCCGGCAGCGTCACCGCCGCCTGCTTCCTTGAGCGCTACACGAAGAAATATACGTGGGCACACCTGGACATCGCCGGCACCGCGTGGAAAAGCGGCCCGGCCAAGGGCTCGACCGGCCGTCCGGTGCCGCTGCTGACGACCTTCCTGATCAAGCGCGCGCAGGCCGCAAAATAGGCGCCA
>DATMTZ010000248.1:0-6572 GCA_035563975.1 Oxalicibacterium sp.
ATTGAATGGCAACTGATCAAGAACTCTCGGATTTTCTGGAAAGCGTGGAACGGCGCGCCTTCAAGCAGGCAGCCTACGCGGTCCGCAAGGATGAAGCGGCGCTGGACATTGTGCAGGATGCAATGATCAAGCTGGCCGAACGCTACGGCGACAAGCCGGCGGCAGAATTGCCGATGCTGTTCCAGCGCATTCTGCAAAATACGATCCACGACTACTTCCGGCGCGAAAAAGTGCGCAGTTCGTGGATCAGCCTGTTTTCCAGCTTTGGCAGCAGGCAGGAAGACCAGGAGAATTTCGACCCGATGGACATGGTCGAAGCGGAGGACGGCAGCTACGGCGCCGAATCCGGCCTGGTAAAACTGGAACGCAAGCAGGTGCTCGACATGATCGAACAGGAGATCGAAAACCTCCCTGCCCGTCAACGAGAAGCCTTCCTGATGCGTTATTGGCAGGACCTGAACGTGGCAGAAACCGCGGTCGCGATGGGATGCTCGGAAGGAAGCGTGAAAACCCACTGCTCGCGCGCCACCCACGCCTTGGCCCAGGCGCTCAAGGCCAAAGGAATTTACTTATGAATACCAAAGATCTGGCCTTTGCCTACAAGGTGCGCCACGCACTGGATGAAAGCGTACGGGATATCCCTGCATCGACCGCGGAACGCCTTGCAAAAGCGCGGGAAATCGCCTTGTCTCACAAAAAGCAGGCGGCTGTCGCAGAAGCCCTTGCGCCACGTGCCGCGCTTGCCGGCGCGGCTGCCCCTTCCACCCGGTCGCAGCCGCTGCGTGCCTGGCTGGGCCGCGCCAGTTTTATCGTACCGCTGGTCGTGCTGGTGCTCGGTCTGATCGGCATTCACCAGGCAGAAAAACGCCAGCAGTTGATGGACGCCGCCTCCATTGACGCGGAAGTGCTGACTGGCGAACTGCCGCTGTCAGCCTATCTGGATCACGGCTTCGACGCCTATCTCGCCAAAGGATCGAATTAGGCATGGCAAGGATTCCTTCCATGAATGCCTCGTCGCGTTTTCGGATCGCGGCCGGCATCACGGTGTTGGTAGCTGTTATCGGCACCGTTGTGGTACATGCCGCCGATGAAACGGCAGCGCCTGCTGCCGCGGTGCCAACGCAGCCCGCAGCGCCGGTCGTACAGCAGAAAACTGTCCCCATCAAACCTGCCAAGCGCGCGAAGCCGCGGAACGCGGCCAAACCCTACTGGAACGAATTGAGCGCCGCGCAGCAATCTGCTTTGGCGCCGCTGGCGCCGGAATGGAACAAGCTCGATCCTTTCCGTAAGGAGAAGTGGCTGGAGCTGGCAGACAAATATCAGACGATGTCGCCCGAGGAACAATCGCGCATGCAGGAACGCATGCGTGACTGGGTGCGCCTGTCGCCCGAACAGCGCCGCACCGCGCGGCAGAACTACCGCCGCGTCAAGAAACTGCCGCCCGAACAGCGCTCCGCGCAATGGCAGCAATACCAGCAGCTGCCGGACGAAAAGAAAAAGCAGCTGGCCGCCAGCGTGCCCGCCAAACGGCAAATCGTGAATCCGCCGCTGCTGCATAACAAGGCGACGCAATTGAAATCGACCGGCAAGCCGATTCCGGCCAAGCAGCCGCTGCCGACACCGGAAGGCATCCAGGCGTCGCCGCCGCAACAGCCGGGCCAGGCCATGCAGGCGCCGTCCCAGGTAAACGCCCCTGCTCCCGCGCCCGCATCCGACGCGCCGGACTCTCCCTGACCGCACATGCCGTTTTCGACCGACGTTCCGACCATCAAGCGCCGCCTGACCGTCATGCTGTATGAAGGCGTGCTGCTGTTCGGCGTGCTGGCGATCGCCGGCCTGCTGTTCGGCATCCTGTTCCAGCAACGCAATGCGCTCTACCTTCGTCACGCGTTGCAATACTGGCTGTTTCTGGTGCTCGGCATGTATTTCGTGTGGTTCTGGATGCGCGGACAGACGCTGCCGATGAAAACCTGGCGCATCCGGCTGATCACACTGCAAGGCGGCCCGGTGAGCGCAAAGCGCGCGACCATGCGTTATTTCCTTGCCTGGCTCTGGTTCGTTCCGGGGCTGGCGATCGCCTGGGCGCTGGATGCCCACGGCTGGACCGCAGTCGGCATCGGTGCGGCAAACGTGCTTGCCTGGGCGCTGACCGCGCGCGCGCACCCAAGCCGGCAGTTTTTGCACGACCGCATTGCTGGCACCCAACTGGTCAACGTGCCGAAACAGGCGAAGGGCTGATCGCGCTGCGATCTCGCTATCTCGTACACTGCCCCGATGAAATCCCTTTGCGTCTACTGCGGCTCGTCCTTCGGCAAGCAACCGCTCTACGCCGATGCGGCGCGCCTGCTCGCGAAGGAAATGGTCGCGCGCGATATCGCCCTGGTGTACGGCGGCGGCAAGGTCGGCCTGATGGGCGTGATCGCCGACGAAGTGCTGAAGCTCGGCGGCGCCGCCACCGGCGTGATCCCGCAGGCGCTGTTCGACAAGGAAGTTGGCCATACCGGGCTGACAGAACTGCACGTGGTGCAGGACATGCACGAGCGCAAGGCGCTGATGGCGGAGCTGGCGGAAGGCTTTGTGGCACTGCCAGGCGGCATCGGCACGCTGGAAGAATTATTTGAAATCCTGACCTGGGCGCAACTCGGCTTCCACCAGAAGCCGGTCGGTGTGCTGAACGTCAACGGCTTCTACGAAGGCTTGGTCGCCTTCCTGCAGATGCAGGTGGCGCAAGGTTTCGTCAAGGACAGCCAGGCGGCGCTGCTGCTGCATGATGCCAGTGCTCCGGCCCTGATCGAGCGCATGCAGCATTATTTGCCGCAGCAGAGCACCAAGCTGCAGGACGCGCTGGCGGCGCAGCAGCTTTTCCGATAGGCGTCGGAACGTTCAGGCGTCCAGCGCCTGGCGGAAATCTTCCACTAGGTCGTCGGTATCCTCGATGCCGACCGACACGCGGATCAGCGATTCCGCAATCCCCATGCTGGCCCTGCGCTCCGGTCCCATTTCATAGAAGATCGTGTGCGCGACCGGGATCACCAGCGTGCGCGTATCGCCGAGGTTGCTGGCCGATACGGCAATGTTCAGCCGGTTCAGATAGTCGAAGCAATCGATGTTGTCTTTCAGTTCGAAACTGAACAGGCTGCCGTAGGCACGGAACAGCTCGGTCGAGATCGCATGCTGCGGATGCGATTTCAAGCCCGGGTAATACACGGCCGCCACGCGCTCGTCGGCTTCCAGCATTTGCGCGACCGCCAGCGCATTCGCGCATTCGCGCTCCATCCGCAGCGCCATCGTTTCCGCACCGACCGCCAGATGGTGCGCCGCCTCTGGGCCGAGCGAGGCGCCGAAATCGCGCAGGGACTTGGCGCGTATCTGCGCCATGCCCCATTGCGCCGTCGGATTGCGCTTGTAGGTATCGAGGATGTTCGGGAAGCGCGACCAGTCGTACAGGCCGGTATCAGTCAGCGCGCCGCCCAGCGCATTGCCGTGGCCGCCGATCGACTTCGTCAGCGCATTGATGACGATACCGGCGCCGACCGTCTTCGGCCGGAACAGGTAAGGAGATGTCATCGTGTTGTCGACGACATAGAGGATGCCGCGCTCCGCGCACAGCTTGCCGATGCGTGCCAGGTCGGCGACCTGCGTACGCGGATTCGCAATCGTCTCGACGAACACCAGCCGCGTGGCCGGCGTGATCGCCGTCTCGACATTTTTCACGTCGGTGGCATCGACCATCGCGACGTCGATGCCTTGCAGGCTTGCGGTCTGCCACAAGCTGTTCGTATTCCCGAACAGGAAGGACGAGGACACGACCTGGTCGCCCTTGCGCAACAGCGCCTGCACCAGCGCGCCGATCGCCGCCATGCCGGTGGCAAAGCAGATCGTCGAGCGGCCGTCTTCCATCAGCGTGACCTTGTCTTCCAGTGCGGAGACGGTCGGATTACCCTGGCGACCGTAACGATAACCCGGTTGTTTGCCCTGGAAGACCGTTGCCAGTTCGCGCGCATCTTCGTAACCGAAAGTCACCGAGGTATGGATGGGCTTGTGCAGCGAGCCGTGCTCGATCGCCTTGCGGCGGTCGCTATGCAAAGTGGTGGTCGTGAAACCGTATTTTTTTTGCTGGTTCATGATGACTCAAGAAAAAATGCCTGATTGCACGCGTGCGCAATCAGGCATCGATTGGGGCAGCGGCGCTTTAATCCACTTGGGCCAGGTTCAGGTTCAACTGCGAACGGGTCACTTCATCTGTCTGGCTTCGCATATTGTGACGCGCAAATTCGATGCGATCCAGATAATCACGCGAAATGTCGCCGGTCACATATACGCCGTCAAAACAGGACGCTTCCAGGCTCTTCAGCGCGGGATTGACGTCCGAAATCGATCGCTTCAGCGCATCCAGATCCTGATAAATCAGCGCATCGGCGGTGATTTCGCGGCAGACTTCCTCGTCGGTGCGGCCGTAGGCGATCAGTTCCGCGCGCGTCGGCATGTCGATACCGTACACGTTCGGGTATTTGACCGGCGGTGCGGCCGACGCGAACATCACTTTCTTGGCACCCGATTCGCGCGCCATCTGCACGATCTCCCGGCTGGTGGTGCCGCGCACGATGGAATCGTCCACCAGCAGCACGTTCTTGCCCTTGAACTCGGCGCCGATCGCGTTGAGCTTCTGGCGCACCGATTTCCGGCGCGTGCTCTGCCCCGGCATGATGAAGGTGCGGCCGATGTAGCGATTCTTGATGAAGCCTTCGCGGTACTCGATGCCGAGCTTCAGCGCGAGCTGCATCGCGGCCGGGCGCGACGAATCGGGAATCGGCATCACGACGTCGATATCGCCGAGCGGGATTTCGCGCTTGACCTTCTCCGCCAGATATTCCCCCATTTTCAGGCGCGTCGCGTAAACCGATGCACCGTCGATGATGGAATCCGGACGCGCAAAATAGACGTACTCGAACGCGCAGGGATTCAGCGAAGGATTTTCCGCACATTGCTGGTTGTACAGCTTGCCGTCGGTGTCGATGAAGATCGCTTCGCCCGGCAGCACATCGCGCAGGAAGCGGAAACCCAGGCCCTCCAATGCAACCGATTCGCTCGCGACCAGGTATTCCGGGCCCTTGTCGGTTTCGTTGAAACCGATGCACAGCGGGCGAATGCCCCATGGATCGCGGAAGGCCAGCAGGCCATAGCCGGCGATTTGCGCGGTCACCGCATACGAACCGCGCACGCGTTTATGCAGCACCGATACCGCCTTGAACAGCGCCGCGGGATCAAGCGAATAGCCGGTGGTCGCCTGCTGGATTTCATGCGCCAGCACATTCAGCAGCACTTCCGAATCCGAGGTCGTGTTGATGTGACGGCGATCGTTCTTGAACATCTCGATCTTCAACTGTTCCCAGTTGGTCAGATTGCCGTTGTGCGCCATGATGATGCCGAAGGGCGCGTTGACATAGAACGGCTGCGCTTCTGCCTCGCTGGAGGAACCGGCGGTCGGATAACGCACCTGGCCTACGCCGGCGTTGCCCGGCAGCGAGCGCATGTTGCGGGTGCGGAATACGTCGCGGACAAGGCCGTTGGCCTTGTGCATCGCGAATGCCTGGCCGCTGTCGGTGGCAATCCCCGCAGCATCCTGGCCACGATGCTGCAGCAACAGCAAGGCATCGTAAATGAGTTGATTGACAGGGGTGTGAGAGACAACGCCGATAACGCCACACATGGTGGACTCCTCAACAAAGACAACAAAAACAACAAAAACCGGTATTGCAAAAACCTAAAACTGCACGCGTTGCGCGAATTCGCCCGGCAATAGCGGCAACACGGTTCGCGCCGCATTTTCCGCTAACGGGCTCAACAGCGCGTGCTTCCAGAACGGCTGCTGCGGAATGCTCGTCATGCCGCACAACAGCACCGCCGCCAGGATGATCAACATTCCGCGCGCCAGGCCGAACAGCGCACCCAGGCCGCGATCCGCCAGCGTCAACCCTGTTGCCTTGATGACAGCGTCCAGCGTCATCGACAGCAACCCTACCAATATGCGGACGCCGATGAATAAGACAACAAAGGCGACAATCAGGCGCGTCGTTGCGCCGGGGATTACATTTTCCAGCAGTGGCGCCAGTGCTTCGCCGTACGCATTGGCGACCACGAAAGCGACGATCCAGCCAACCAGCGACAGCACTTCCTTGATCAAGCCGCGCAAGGTGCTGATCAACACCGAGCAAATCAATACGAATAAAACCAGGTAATCGAAAATCGTCACGATCGTCTGGAATCAACCTGCATCAGGCCGGCACCAGCTTGCCGCTCAGACCGATCTTGCCCAGTTTGGCGCGCGCCTTCTCGGCTTCGGCATCGTTGGCAAACGGACCCAGGCGTACCCGGATCACGTGTCCGCCGGATTGTGTCGCGACCTTCTGCGTGTACGACTTCAATCCTGCGCCCTGCAATTTCTTCTGCAGTTCCCTGACCTTTTCGTCAGTCGCCAGCGCGGCCACCTGCACCGCGACCTTGCCGGACGACTTGGCCGGCGCGCTGGCGGCAGCAGGCGCCTTGCCCTCCAGGATGGCGCGCGCACGCAC
>DATMTZ010000249.1:0-2632 GCA_035563975.1 Oxalicibacterium sp.
GTCTGCTGCGAAATACCGCCGGTCGGACAGAACTGCATGTCGGGCAACGGTCCGGCAATTGCATTGAGCATGCCGACGCCGCCGGCCGGCACCGCCGGAAACAGTTTCAACTGGCGGAAACCCACCTCGCGCGCCGCCATCACTTCCGACGGCGTCATCACGCCGGGCAGCAGCGGCAAGCCGCTGGACTGCGAACCTTCGATCAATTCCGTCGTCAGGCCCGGCGATACGCCGAACACGGCGCCGGCGTCGCGCGCCGCGGCAAAATCCTCATGACGCGTCAGCGTGCCAACGCCGACGATCGCGTCCGGCACCTGCTCGGCGATCGCGCGAATTGAATTCAGTCCATGCTCGGTGCGCAGTGTGACTTCCAGCACGCGGATGCCGCCCGCCACCAGCGCGCGCGCCAGCGGCACCGCGTGATCCAGTTCGTCGATGGCAATCACCGGGATGACCGGCGAGGCCTGCATGATGTCGATCAGCTTCATGGGGGGCTCATATGGTTTGTTGAACGTGGGTGTCTTCGTCGCTGAAGGGCTCGGCATTTTTCTTCGGCTGGTTGATCTCGGTCGAAGCCGGCTCGATCAGGTGCGGCAGGCCGAAGGTGGTCGCGCCCTCTTCCGCGATCGTCGAGCAGGCGCGGAACATCGCGAACAGTTCGCGTCCCATGCCGATCATGTTGGACGACAGGTCGGCCACCGCGTGCGGACGGCGGTTCCATTCCTCTTCCGCGACCAGCGCCTGCAGCACGCCGCTTTCGGCATCGAGCCGGATCACGTCGCCGTTGCGCACGCGGCCGAGCGGACCGTTGGCCAGCACCTCGGGCGATACATGGATCGCCGCCGGCACCTTGCCGGATGCGCCGGACATGCGGCCATCGGTCACCAGCGCGACGTGATAGCCGGCGTCCTGCAGGCTGCCGAGCGCCGGTGTCAGCGCGTGCAGTTCCGGCATGCCGTTCGCCTTCGGGCCCTGGAAGCGCAGCACCGCGACAAAGTCGTGATTGAGCTTGCCGTCCTGGTAGCAGTGCATGAATTCTTCCTGCGAATTGAAAACCATTGCCGGCGCCTCGACCTTGCGGTGCTGCGGCTTGACGGCCGATACCTTGATCACCGAGCGGCCGAGGTTGCCGGTCAGCAGGCGCAAGCCGCCATCCGGAGAAAAGGGCTGCGCGGCGGAACGCAGCACATTGTCGTCGCCGCTTTTCTCCGGCGCCGGCTTCCACACCACGCGCTCGCCTTCCAGGAACGGCTCGGTGCAATAGTCGCGCAAGCCTTTGCCGAGAACCGTCGTGACGTCTTCGTGCAGCAGCCCGGCATCGAGCAGTTCGCGGATCACGAAGCCGGTGCCGCCGGCGGCCCGGAAGTGATTGACGTCCGCTTCGCCGTTCGGATAGATGCGCGTCAGCAGCGGGATCACGGCGGACAGCTTGTCGAAGTCGTTCCAGTCGATCACGATGCCGGCCGCCTTCGCGATCGCCACCAGGTGGATTGTGTGATTGGTCGAGCCGCCGGTGGTCAGCAGCGCGATCATCGCGTTGACGATCGCCTTCTCGTCGACCAGGCGGCCGACCGGTGTGAAGTTGCTGCCTTGCGCCACCAGCGCCACTGCGCGCTTCGCAGCCTCGGCGGTCAACGCGTCGCGCAGCGGCGTGTTGGGCGTGACGAACGCCGCGCCCGGCAAATGCAGGCCCATCACTTCCATCAGCATCTGGTTGCTGTTCGCGGTGCCGTAAAAGGTGCACGTACCGGGATCGTGATAGGACTTGCTTTCCGCTTCCAGCAAGCCTTCGCGGTCGATCTTGCCCTGCGCGTACAGCTGGCGGATGCGCGACTTTTCCGAGTTCGACATGCCGGTCGTCATGGGTCCGCCAGGGATGAAGACGGCCGGCAGATGACCGAAATGCAGTGCGCCGATCAGCAAGCCGGGCACGATCTTGTCGCAGATGCCGAGATAGACCGCCGCGTCAAACATGTTGTGCGACAACGCGATGCCGGTTGCCATCGCGATCGTGTCGCGCGAAAACAGCGACAGCTCCATGCCCGGCTGGCCCTGCGTAATGCCGTCGCACATCGCAGGCGTGCCGCCGGCGAACTGCGCGACGCCGCCCGCCTCCCGTACCGCGTCCTTGATGATGGGCGGAAAACGTTCGTAAGGCTGGTGCGCGGACAGCATGTCGTTGTACGCGGAGACGATCGCCACCGACGGCTGGCGCTGCTGCTTCAGCAACAGCTTGTCGTTGGCCGGGAAGGCCGCGAAACCGTGTGCCAGATTGGTACAGGACAGCGTGGCGCGGTGCACGCCCTTTCCGACTGATTCGTCCAGTTGCTTCAGGTAGGCAGCACGATAGGGGCGGCTGCGCTCGATGATCCGCTCGGTAACAGCAGAAACCACGGCGTTGAGCGTCATAAGAAAATCCTCAAAGGCGGAACTGAAATTTTACTACAACAAATCTTGCCAACCGAGCATGAACACCGTTCGCGAGCAAACGCATTGCTGGTCGTTTTGACTAGACATGATGACACGAAAGCGGCTTGCCATTATTGCGCCTGGAAAATTGAACTTTCCTTTCTCTAAGTCATCCTTCTACAGCCTTGCCGAATCCTATTTCTCCTGCGGCAGATCCGGCCCG
>DATMTZ010000250.1:0-7441 GCA_035563975.1 Oxalicibacterium sp.
TGCGCAACCGGCGCGATGGCTCGGTGGAAGCGATGGTGCGCGGCGAGCAAGGCGCGCTGGAGCAGATCGTCACGTGGGCGCATCGCGGTCCGCCGCCGGCGCAAGTAACGCATGTCGATACCGTAGACGCCGATGACGCCATCGTCGATGGCGGGCACTTCGAGATTCGTCCGACCGAATAGCTCAGCCGCGCAAGCCCAGCCACAAGCCGAGCGGCACGAACACGAATGAAGCAAGGTTGCCGAGCAGGACAATGGACGCGACCTTGTCCGGTTCCTGTTTGTATTGTTCGGCCATCATGAAGCAGGTCACGGCCGGCGGCAGCGAAGCGAACAGATACATCTGCCCGCGCTGCACTGGCGTCAGCGGCAAAACGAAATCCAGCACCGCCGCTACGATCAATCCGCCCAACGGGCATACGATGGCGCCGACCATGCCGATAGACCAGCTGCGCAGGCTGATGTCGCACATGCGCACGCCAAGCGCAAACAGCATCAATGGAATGCAGGCGTCACCCAGCATCTTCATCGCCGTGAAGATCGGCTGCGGCAGCGCGACCTTGCCGATGGCAAAACCCAGGCCGAGCGCCATCGCGATCATCACCGGATTGACGAGAAATTTCCAGAACGCGACATGCGGCCCGTCGCGCCGGCTTTCCAGAATCTTGATACCGACCGAGAAGTAGACCAGGTTGCAGGCCATGAACAGCGCCACCGCTGCGCCCAGCTCCGATGCGCCAAAGGCGAGGATCGCCAAAGGCAAGCCCATGTTGCCGCAATTGTTGTACATCATCGGCGGCACGAAGCTGCGCACGTCGTAACCGAACAGGCGCGCCACCGGCCACGCCAGCAAACCCGAGCCAAGCGAAATCAGCGCACCCGCGACGATCAGCGTCGATTCATGCGCAATGTCGAAGCTCTTTGCCGCCAGTGCGGTAAAGATCAGCAAGGGCATCAGTACATCCATGCTGATGCGGTTGGTTGCCAGCATGTCGCTGCGCACCGCGTCGCCGCGCAGGCGCGCGTAGGCATATCCCAAGCCGATGATGATGAACACCGGCAGGATGATGCCAAGTATGCGTGTCAGGATGTCCATGATGTGCGAACGATGCGCCCAAGCGCTGCGCTACGGGCGCGGCAAATCGTAACGTTCGAGGAAGGGACAGCCAGCCATCGGCAGGAAGGACGGAATCTGGTAGTAGCGATCGGCGATTCGCTTCAGGATCCGTTCACGATAGACAGGGTAATTGAAATCCTTTCCATCCGCATACCAGAAGGTCACGCCGTCGACCGCGAAGGAATGCACGGTGATCGATGAAAAATACGGCGCCAGTTCGGCCGGCTCGATCTTGCTGCGGTCGAAGATGCGGATCGTCTTGCCGGCATAGTTGCGGAAGTCGATGATCAGATCGTCCTGCCGCGCATGGAAACGTCCTTCGCCGAACACCGGCCAATATTCACCGGCGTGGTAAGACAGCAGCGAAGCAGGCGTATAGGCGCGGCCCATGATGATGCCGTCCTTCGGCAGATCGGTGCGCAAGGCGGCGACAATCATGTTGGCATCCTTGTGGAACACGACATCGTCATGAAAGCCATGGCCTTTCCAAACCGATGCCGGCAGCAAGATGATCGCAACCAGCGCCAGCAGATGCGGCAGCGCATACCACGCCGTCCACTTCGCATATTTGCGCAATTCTTCCGCACGGCACGCGATGCCGACGAACAGGAATACGAAAGGCATGAAGCCGAGCACCCAATGCAGGCCGATAGTCTTCTTCATCGACAGCAGCAGGAACAGTCCGAACGGCACCACAAACAATATCGACAACGCACCGCGCGCCACCAGCTTTCGGCTGGAACGCAGCAAGCGCCACGAGACCCACGGCGTAATCAGGTAAGCCATCATCGCGATGTATTCGATGACGGTCATCGCCGACCAATGCGCTTTTTCATTGCGATTGATCAGGTTGAACATGATGTTGGTCCAGCAGTGATCCGCATTGAAGACCATGTTGATCGCGAAGAAGGGCGCCGAACAGGCGGCGATCAGGATCAGCTTCGGCCAGTTGCGCGGCGCGCGGCACAGATAGGCGAAATACGCCAGTGCGAGCAGGCCAGCGAAATATTTGGACAGCAATCCGCAACCGAGGAACACGCCGGTCGCCACGTACCACGCCGCGCGGGCGGACAGGCTCCCGCGCACAAAACAGTAGCCGGACAGAAAAATGAAGAAGATCAGCGGCGTATCGGTGGTAACGATATTGAGCGCCCAGGTGAAGGGCAGCAACAGGAACAGGCTACCCAGCCAATAGGCTTCCTCTTCGCGCGCGCTGTCGATACGGCGGATCAGGTCGACCAGGCCGAGCGCGATCAGGCTCCATAGCAGGACCGTGAAGAAGCGGATCGACAGCGGATGGCTCGAAATACTGTTCAGCACGTACAGCAGCCAGCCGACCATCGGCGGGTGATCCGAATACCCCCAATCGGGAAACACGCCCCACTGGTAGAAGAATGCCTCGTCACCGGTGATGGGGAAATAGGCGGCCAGCCACAGCTTGACCAGCAAGGTCAGCGAAAATACCCAGCCGAACATGCGGCGCGCGCGATCAGGGCCGGCATGCAGTGCATGCATCGAATTCCAATTCATTCCTGCAATTCCTTAACTCTTGATGGCGAGGGCCAGCACGCCGGCAACGATCAGGCTGACGCCCAGCACCTTGCAAAAACTCACCGACTCGCCAAGGATAAATATGCCCGCCAGCGTGGTCAGCACCACGCCCAGCGATACCAACGGATAGGCGAGGCTGACTTCGAGCCTGCCGAGCACCAGCAGCCACAAGCCGGCGCTGGCGCCGAAACAGATCATGCCGCCCCAGATCGCGGGGCTGGTCAGGGCCAGCCAGTAGACCGAACGCATGCCGCCGGACATTGCATGCTGCATCGCCGGCGACGACATGCCCAGCTTCATCAATACCTGCGCGGCCGCCGTCAGACATACGCAAAACAGAGCCAGCAACAAGGCGGCGAAATGGCTCATGCGAATCCCCAAGGCAAGGCGGCTGACGCTGCTATTCCGGCAATGAACAGCGCCACGATCCAGCTGGCACGATCGGTGATGGCAAACAGCAGCGGATCGTCATGGATTTCCATGCGCGAAGTTTTCAGCCACAGCCGCATGATCCAGAACAAGGCGACCGGCAGCGTCAGCCACAGCAATTCGACATGCGGATACATCACGTTGCCAATCTGGCTGTCCACGTACAAGGCGAGCAGCATCACTGCAGCAAAGCCGCTGGCCATGCCCATCGACACCAGGTACGGCAGATCGGTGGAGCGATAGCCGCGTCCCGCCAGCGCGACATTGCCGTCGCCGCTCATGAATTCCAGTTCCGCGCAGCGCTTGACCAACGCCAGGCTGAGGAAGATGAACAGCGACACCGCGAGCAGCCAGTTCGACACCATCACCGCGCTGACGATGCCGCCCGCCAGTACCCGATGTGTATAGAGCGACGCCAGCACCAGCACGTCGACAATCGCGATCTGCTTCAGCCGCGCCGAATACAGTAATGTCACCGCGATATAGAGCAGCATCATGCCAAGGAAGACCGGCGCGATCGCCGCGGCCAGCAGCAAGGACACCGGCAACAGGATCGCCACCAGCGCCACGCCGAACGGGATGCTCAGCGCCGCCGATGCAAACGGACGATGCTGCTTGCGCGGATGCGCGCGATCCGAGGGCAGATCGAACAGATCGTTGATGATGTAGGTCGCCGATGCGCACATGCCGAAGGCGACGAACGCCGCCAGGGTGAGCAGCCAGCGCAGCGGATCGAGCTCGTGACCGGCCAGCAGCGGCACGAACAGCAAGGCGTTCTTGGCCCACTGGTGCAGGCGCAAGGCCTTGAACACCGTGCGGAAACGGAAAGGGCGCGGCGCGATCACCATGGTCGGCGCGCGCAGCTGCTGCGCCTGCCGCAGCACGGCGGACGAGGCATTGACGACGACAATTTCACTCGCCTGCGTCCAGACCGGCACATCCGCCAGGCCATTTCCCGCATACGCAAAACCCTCTGCCGCATCCTGCTCGATCGCGTGCAGCTTGTTGCGCGCTTTCAGATTGGTCTCACCGTCGCTGCCGAGCACGGCGTCGAACAAGCCCACATGGTCGGCGACGCGCTGCACCAGCATGCGATCGGATGCGCTGGCGAGAATCAGGCGGCGTCCATTCAGGCGTTGCTGCCGCAGATAGGCCAGCATGTCCGGGTTGTACGGCAGCAGCGCGACATCGAGCGCGACGCGGCGCGCCACCTGCGCCTTCAGATTTGCGCGTCCGCGCGTCAGCCATAGCAGCAATGCGAACAGATACAGCGGATTGCGCTTCAGCAGCAGCAATACCGATTCGAACAACAGGTCGGTGTAGGTCAGCGTGCCGTCCAGGTCGACATACAGCGGCAGCGGTGAAGCCCGTTCCGCTTCCACCCGTGCTGGTGCGGGTTGCGCGTCAATGGACAAGCTGCCGGAGGAAACGCTCAAAATCGCCACCTGGATACAAGAGAAAAATACAAAAGAAGCGAATCTCGACAAACACGGAATGGCTGGCGATCGCGCCGCCGGCGGCGCGCCGGCGACATGCGCTGCTTGGACGTCTCGGAGAATGCCTGGCGCAGCCGCGCCGGGTCGGCGCAGCGGCCCTTACAGACCGGCAATTCTCCTTGTTCGCATCGGGATCGTCAACTTTGTGGCGGATTATCGCTCAGCTTCGCAGCAGGCGACCTTCCGCCTTGGCCAGCCCTTCCAGCGCACCGCGCAGCACGATGATATCGCCGGCCTGCAATACGGTGTCCCGCGCGCAGTCGATGCGGGTTTTGCCGCGCCGCAGCGTCGTGACTTCCGCGCCGAGCGCAGGCAGGTCGAGTTCGGCCAGCGACTTGCCGATGGAAGCCGCTTCATCGGACAATGCAACGGAGCGCAGGCGCAATTGCAGGTGATCGTCGTCGGCCGCATCGCTGACACCATGAAAGAAGCCGCGCAGCGACGCATAGCGTTCGCCGCGCGCCGCCTGTACGCGGTGCACGACTTTACGCAGTGGCACGCCCATCGTCAGCAAGGCATGCGAGGCCAGCATCAGGCTGCCTTCGATCGCTTCCGGCACCACTTCTGCAGCGCCGGCGGCGCGCAACTTGTCGAGATCGGAATCGTCGTAGCTGCGCACGATCACCGGCAGCGTCGGCGCGATTTCCAGCGTGTGATGCAACACCTTCAAGGCCGACGGCGTGTTGGCATAGGTAATGACCAGCGCCGCCGCGCGATGGATACCGGCCGCGACCAGACTTTCGCGCCGGCCGGCATCGCCGTACGACACCTGGGCGCCGGCGGCCTGCGCCTCCTGCACGCGGTCGGGATCCAGATCCAGCGCGTGATACGGCACGCCTTCTTCTTCCAGCAAACGCGCCAGGCTTTGGCCAGTGCGGCCGAAACCCGCGATGATCACATGCTTCTGCGCCGACATCGTGCGCGTCGCAATCTGCGTCAGTGCCAGCGACTGCACCATCCATTCATTGCGCGACAGCTTCAGCACGATGGCATCCGCTTTGGCGATCAGAAAAGGCGCAACCAGCATCGACAGCACCATCGAGGCCAGGATCAATTGAATGATCTGCGGCGTCATCAGATTCAGTTCGCCGCTCTGGCTCAACAGCACGAAACCGAATTCGCCAGCCTGTGCCAATCCCAGTCCGATGCGCAAGGCGACGCCGGTCGGCACGCGGAACAGCCGCGCCAGCAATGCGATCAGACCGAATTTGAGGACGACCGGCACGATCAGCAGCACCAGCACGATGAACCAGTGATCGAGCACCAGGCGTACGTTCAGCAGCATGCCAATCGTGACGAAGAACAGGCCGAGCAGCACATCGCGGAACGGCTTGATGTCTTCTTCCACCTGGTGCTTGTACTCGGTTTCCGATATCAGCATGCCGGCGACGAAGGCGCCGAGCGCGAGCGACAGGCCGGCCATCTCGGTAATCCAGGCAGCGCCGAGCGTGATCAGCAGCAGGTTCAGCATGAACAGTTCCTGCGAGCGGCGCTTGACGACGATGCGGAACCAGCCGCGGATCATTTTCTTGCCGAAGAACAGCAACAGCACCAGCACCACCGCCGCCTTGCCGGCCGCCCACATCAGCGTGCCGGCGAGATCGCCTTCCGGATGCGCAATCGCCGGCACAAGGATCAGCAACGGCACCAGCGCCAGATCCTGGAACAGCAGGATGCCAATGATGCGGCGGCCGTGCTCACTCTCGAGTTCCAGCCTTTCAGTCAGCAGCTTGGAAACGATCGCGGTGGACGACATCGCCAGTGCACCACCGACGGCAAAGCCGGCCTGCCAGCTGACATTGCTCCATTGCGGCATGAGCCGCGCCACCAGCCAGCCCAGTGCCGTGGTGGCGGCGATCGTCAGCAGAACCTGCGCCAGACCGAGGCCGAACACGGTGCGCCGCATGGATATCAGCTTGGGCAAGGAGAATTCCAGCCCGATCGAAAACATCAGGAACACCACGCCGAACTCGGCCAGCGTGTGAGTCGCCGCGCTGTCCTCCGCCAGCCCCAGGCCAAACGGACCGATCACGATGCCGACCACCAGGTAGCCGAGCATCGGCGGCAAGTGCATGATGCGGAAAGCGACGACACCCAGCACGGCGGACGCGAGCAGGACGAGCGTGAGTTCCAGGGCTGAAAACATGGGAAAACGCGGGATGGTTAGATCGTGCAGCACAATGCCGGACAGGATCGACGATACCGCAGCTCTCGTCGAATCTGGCAGGTTTTTTGCTTTAGGATTTCGTTTATACTTTGCGCATGAGTGTACCCCATGCCCCCTCTTCGCCGGCAACTTTTGATGCCGCCAGCGCCGCCCGCGCGCTGCAGTTCGCCTGCGACACCGTGCAGATCGAAGCCGATGCCCTGTTGGCGCTGAAACAGCGCATCGCCAACGATCCGGACAACCGGGTCGGCAAGGCGGTTGAACTGCTGTTCCACTGCAGCGGCCGCGTGGTGGTGTCCGGCATCGGCAAGTCCGGCCATATCGCGCGCAAGATCGCCGCCACGCTGGCATCGACCGGCACGCCGGCCCTGTTCGTGCATGCGGCGGAAGCCTCGCACGGCGACCTCGGCATGATTACGGCGCACGATGCGCTGATCGCGATTTCCTATTCCGGCGAAGCCGGCGAATTACTGGCCATCGTACCCATCATCAAGCGCATGGGAGCCAAACTGATTGCCATTACCGGCAACGACAGCTCCAGCCTGGCGCAGTTGGCCGACGTGCACCTGAATGTGAAAGTCGACAAGGAAGCTTGCCCGCTGAACCTGGCGCCGACTGCCAGCACCACGGCAACGCTGGCGATCGGCGACGCACTGGCCACCGCGCTGCTCGACGCGCGCGG
>DATMTZ010000251.1:0-5488 GCA_035563975.1 Oxalicibacterium sp.
GTGGCTTGTCATTCACCGCAGGGGATTTTCAATATGCGCTTACTCCACACGATGCTGCGCGTCGGCGATCTGCAACGCTCGATCGACTTCTATACCAAGGTGCTCGGCATGACGCTGCTGCGCAAGACCGACAATCCGGAATACCAGTACACGCTGGCCTTCGTCGGCTACGGCAGCAATCCGGATCATGCGGAACTCGAGCTGACGTACAACTATGGCGTTGATCATTACGAGATGGGCAGCGCCTACGGCCATATCGCGATCGGCGTGCCGGATGCCTACAAGGCTTGCGAAGAAGTGAAGGCGTCTGGCGGCAATGTCACGCGCGAAGCCGGCCCGGTCAAGGGCGGCAAGACCGTCATCGCCTTCGTCACCGATCCGGACGGCTACAAGGTCGAGCTGATCGAGCGCAAGGAATATCAGGCCGCATAAACAGCAAAGCCGCAAAGCAGAACGGGCCGAAGAAATCGGCCCGTCTGTTTTTATATCGCCAGGAATCACTTAGAAGATCGGCAGGGTCTCCGGCGCGTGGTCGCGCAAGGCCTTCTTGGCTGCTTCGAATTCGGGAAAGATCGACTGCACGGTGGCCCAGAAGCGCGGGCTGTGATTCATCTCGCGCAAGTGCGATAGTTCGTGCGCGATCACGTAGTCGATCAGCGGCAGCGCGAAATGGATCAGCCGCCAGTTGAGCCGGATGCGGCCGTCGGCGGTGCAGGAACCCCACTGTGTCCTGGCCGACGACAAGGCGAACGAGTGGTAATTGACGTCCAGCTTTTCCGCATATAGCGGCAGGCGCTCGGCAAAGATGCGCCTGGCTTCCAGCTGCAGCCAGGACTGCACACGATCCTTCAGTTGCTGTTCGCCGGCGTCGGCCGGCAGGCTGACCGTCAGCTCCTCGGTCTGCGCGTTCCATTCGATGCCGGCGACTTGCGTCGCCCTGATGCGCAGGATGATGTCGTTGCCGAGGTAGGGCAGCTTGCCGCCGTCGACCCATTGCATCTGCGGCAGCAGCCGCCGAGCAGATCGTTCGCGACGTTCATTGAGCTTGTTGAAAATCCAGCGCTGCTTTTCGCGGATTGCGCTGTCGATTTCCACCAGCGTCACCCATTTCGGCGCCGTGATGCGAAGTCCGTCGTCGTCGATCATGAAGCCGATCGAGCGGCGCTTCGAGCGCACTAGTGCGTAGTCCAGCGTGTGTTCGTTGATGCGGATGCGGCGTTTTCCCTGCGCGACGAGAGTCGATGCTTCGTTGCCCGTTGCCGCCTGCGGCGCCAGCGCGGCCGGTGTCAGTGTCGGCGCAGGATGATCGACTTTCGGCTGCGAAGAAAAGTCCGAAGAAAAGAAGTCGAGCTGCAGCGCGAGCTGTTGCGGGTCGGGCGATGTATGACGAAGCAGCTTCAATGTCGGCGTTCCGCTAGGCTTGTTGCGATCGGTCGGCTGGATAGGCGTGCGGTGAAATCACGCGCATTTCGGATTCTATCCAATTTTCCACCAGCTGCATCAGTTCGACCGCGTTCAGCCCTTCCGGCGAAATCGGCTTGCCGATCGACACGGTGATCAGGCCCGGCTTCTTGATGAAGGCATTGCGCGGCCAGCACTCGCCGGCGTTCAGTGCGATCGGTACCACCGGCGTCTGTGTCTCGACTGCGAGGCGCGCGCCGCCGCCCTTGTATTTCCCCTGTTTGCCGACCGGGATACGGGTTCCTTCGGGGAACATGATGATCCACTGGCCATCCTTCAGACGCTGCACACCTTCCCGCACGACCTGCGCAAACGCATCCTTGCCGTTCTTGCGGTCGATCGGAATCATGCGCAGCAGCGCCAGCGCCCAGCCGAACAGGGGAATGTAGATCAGCGATTTCTTCAGAACAAAGACCAGCGGGCGCGGCATTCTCCACAGCAGGAAAATCGTTTCCCAGGCCGACTGGTGCTTGGACAGCAGGATCAGCGGCGCATCCGGTAGGTTCTCCATGCCCTTGACCTGGTAGCGGATGCCGCACAAGACCTTCGCCAGCCAGATGATGAACATGTTCCAGCGCGAGGTGACGTAGTAGCGCGTCGTGTACGGAAAGGGCGCGGCCAGGAAGCAGACGAAAGCCCACACGACGGTGGCGACGAACATGATCACTGCGAACAGCAGTGAGCGCAAAAACAGATTGATGCGTGACATCGTTTCTCCAGCGGCGACGCTCGCGCATCGCCTTGTTGTTCTTATGCCGACATACTGGTGGTCGGCGATTTCAGCAGTTCGTCGACCACCGCCGCCAGATTCGGGAAGCTCACAGTGCCAGGCGGCAGGCCGCCTTTCTCGCACGTCTTTTCGCCCTTGCCGGTCAATACCAGATACGGCTTGCAGCCAACGACGAAGCCGGCCTGCAGATCGCGCAGCGAATCGCCGACGTTCGGCACGCCTTTCAGATTGACTTCAAAACGCTTGGCGATCGAATGCAGCATGCCGGCCTTCGGCTTGCGGCAATCGCAGTTGTCGTCAGCCGCATGCGGGCAGAAAAAGATGGCATCGATTTCAGCGCCGACCGCTTGCGCACTTGTATGCATCTTCTGGTGGATCGCGTTCAGCGTCATGATGTCGAACTTGCCGCGCGCGATGCCCGACTGATTGGTCGCGACCACCACGCGATAGTCGGCCTGGTTCAGCCTGGCGATCGCCTCCAGCGAGCCGGGGATGGGAATCCACTCGTCCGGCGACTTGATGAAATTGTCGGAGTCGTAGTTGATGACGCCATCACGATCGAGAATCACCAGTTTCACGGCCGTTCCCCGTTCAGCTTGCCAGTTTCGACAGATCCGCAACGCGGTTCATGGCCTGGTGCAGCGTTGCCAGCAGGCCGAGGCGGTTGTTGCGCAGCGCAGCGTCTTCCGCATTGACCATCACGCCGTCGAAGAAGGCGTCGACCGGCGCTTTCAGCGCGGCGAGCGCCTGCAGCGAGGCGGTGTAGTCGCCGCGTTCAAAGGCGGCATCGGCCTGCGGCTTGACGCTGGCGAGCGTCCGGTTCAGCGAGACTTCTGCCGTTTCCTTCAGCAGGGCGGCATCGACTTTCGCTGCCACCTCGCCTTCGACCTTTTTCAGGATGTTGCCGACGCGCTTGTTGGCGGCGGCCAGGCTCTCCGCTTCCGGCAGCGCGGCAAACGCGCGTACCGCGGCGAGACGTTGCGCGACGTCAGTGAAGCGTTGCGGTTGCAGCGCCAGCACTGCGTCGATTTCCTGCGCGCTGTAACCCTGCTCGCGCAAGGCATTGGCCAGACGATCGAAAATGAAGTTCACCAGTGCGGTGCGATGTTCGGCCGTCAGTGCATTAAAGGGTTGTGCAGCTGCGGTGATCAATTCGTCGATGCCGATAGTCAGCCTGCCTTCGATCAGCATACGGATAATGCCGAGCGCATGGCGGCGCAGCGCGAACGGATCCTTGTCGCCGCTCGGCACTTGGCCAATGCTGAACAGGCCAACCAGTGTTTCGAGCTTGTCGGCCAGCGCAACGGTCACACCGACAGGATTGCGCGGCAATTCGTCGCCGGCAAAGCGCGGCTTGTAGTGGTCCTCGATCGCGTCAGCGACGGCGGCCGGCAGGCCGTCATGCAGGGCGTAATAGCGCCCCATGATGCCTTGCAGTTCGGGAAATTCACCAACCATGTCGGTCAGCAGGTCTGCCTTGGCGAGACGTGCCGCAGTATCGGCTTGTTGCGCATCGACGCCGAGTTTTGCTGCAATTGCTTTCGCAATCGCGCGCACGCGCTCGACGCGTTCGCCCTGTGTGCCCAGCTTGTTGTGATAAACCACCTTGGCGAGGCTGTCGACACGCGACTCCAGCGTCTTCTTGCGATCCTGGTCGAAGAAGAATTTCGCGTCGGCCAGGCGCGGGCGTACCACGCGTTCGTTGCCGCCGATGACGGCGCTGGCGTCTGCCGGCTTGATGTTGGAGACGATCAGGAACTTGTTCGTCAGCCTGCCGCTCGCGTCCAGCAGGGGAAAGTATTTCTGGTTGGCCTTCATCGTGAGGATCAGGCATTCCTGCGGCACGTCAAGGAAGCTTTCCTCGAACTGGCCGACCAGCACGTTCGGGCGTTCGACCAGGCCGGTCACTTCATCGAGCAGCGCCTCGTCTTCGATCGGCTTCATATTGTCGCCGGCGGCAATTGCCGCTTCCTGCAGTTGGCGGACGATCTCTGCGCGGCGTTCCGCGAAGCCGGCAATCACTGCGCCTTCCTTGGCGAGTTGTTCGGCATAGCTGTCGGCATGGCGCACGAAAACCGGATCGATGCCCGCTTCGAAGCGGTGGCCGTGCGTCGTGGCGCCAGCTTTCAGGCCGAGCACGGAAACCGGAATCACGTCGGCGCCGTATAGTGCGACCAGGCCGTGTGCAGGACGCACGAAGTTGACTGACTCCCAGCCGTCGGCCAGCTGATACGTCATGACCTTCGGAATCGGCAGTTTTGCCAGCGTGTCTTCCAGCGCCTTTTGCAAGCCTTCAGCCAGCGTGGCGCCTTGCACTGTGCTGTTGAAGAACAGCACGTCGGCCTTGCCGTCGGATTCGCGCTTGAGTCCTGCCACGGCCGATTCATCGGCGCCGAGCGCATTCAGTTTTTTCAGCAGCGCAGGTGTTGCCTTGCCATCCGCACCAAGACCGACCGATGCCGGCATCAGCTTCTGCGATACCTGCCTGTCGTCGGCCTGATCGGCGACATTCGTGATGTGCACACCGAGGCGGCGCGGTGACGCGTATTGCGTCAGCGCACTGTCCTTCTCCAGCAGCTCCTGCGATTGCAGTGATGCGTACAGCGTCTGCGCAAACGCTTCGCCGATTTTCTTCAATGCCTTGGGCGGCAGCTCTTCGACAAACAGTTCGACGAGCAGATTGCGGGTGTCCATGCTCATGCCGCTTCCTTCTCGATCTGCGCCAGCACTTCAGCGGCATGTTCCGGTTTCGCCATCGGGAAGCCGAGGCGCGCGCGGCTGTCGAGATAGCTTTTCGCGACACTGCGCGCGAGGTTGCGGATGCGGCCGATGTAGGCGGCGCGCTCGGTCACCGAAATGGCGCCGCGCGCGTCCAGCAGGTTGAAGGTGTGCGCGGCCTTCAGCACTTGCTCGTAGGCCGGCAGCGCAAGCTTGTTTTCCATCAGATGCAGCGCCTGCTTTTCGTGCGCGCCGAATGCGGTGAACAGGAACTCGGCATCGCTGTGTTCGAAGTTGTAGGTCGACTGCTCGATTTCATTCTGCTTGTAGACGTCGCCGTAGCTGAGTTTCTTGCCATCCTTGCCTTCGGTCCAGGTCAGGTCATAGACGTTGTCCACGCCCTGCAGGTACATCGCCAGACGTTCCAGGCCGTAGGTGATTTCTCCGGTGATCGGCTTGCAGTTGATGCCGCCGACCTGCTGGAAGTAGGTGAACTGCGTGACTTCCATGCCGTTCAGCCAGACTTCCCAGCCCAGGCCCCAGGCGCCGAGCGTCGGGTTTTCCCAGTCGTCTTCGACG
>DATMTZ010000252.1:0-3185 GCA_035563975.1 Oxalicibacterium sp.
CAGGACGTGTAGCAGGACTTTATTGGGCAGTCGAAAACGCTTTCCGTGGACGGGTCGTCTACAGGATGGCGCGTGTAAATGGCGAACCGGGTTTAATCCGGTACATTGATGAAAAGCTTGAATCGGTACAGTCATTCAGCATCGACGCCGACAAAATTTCACGCATATATGTAGTGCGGAACCCAGACAAATTGCAAGCCATTCCTTCACTACGGTAATTTGCTCTTGCTAGTGGTCTAGTACCCGATGCATCGGCTTAGGCTTATTAGGCTGCTTAAGCGTCCGCCGACAGCAAAGCTTGCGCCTGACGCAGCACATCGTCGGCCCTCTCCCCTCGCGGATCCCAGATACAGCGATGCAGCCGGTGATCCAGCGGTCCCCAGCGCACCATGTCTGCCTTGTTGAAGATCACCACGCTGCGCAAACGCAGCCCGGCCGCGATATGCGACACGCCGGTGTCATTGCAGATCATCAGGCGTGCGCCGCTCATCAACGCCGCCATCGCACCTATCGATAGTGGCGACGCCGTGTCGACCGCGGGACTTTGCATGTGCGCGGCCACCGCCTGCGTCAGGTCTGACTCCTTGGCCGATCCGGTCAGCACGGCCTGCAGGCCGAACTGCCGCGCCAACGCCTCCGCGATCTCGGCAAAGCGTTGCGGCGGCCAGCACTTGTCACGAAACCGTGCGCCCGGATGCACGCAGAAATAATTTCCCGCCACCAGTCCGGCCGCCAGGCCGCTGCACTTCAGTTCATCCCAGTCCTCTTCATGCAGCGGAAATTCCAGATGAGTGCCGGCCTGCGGCGCGCCGAGCAGGCGCATCAGGCCAAGCAGTCGCAGCGGTTCCGGACCGCCGTCCGGATAGGGAAAATATGAATGTGCATCGCAGCGCGCGCTGCCCGCCGTGGCATAGCCGGCCGTTCGCCGCGCGCCGAAATCTTCCACCACGCCGTTGCTGATGTCGCCGCTGCCATGCAATTGCAATGCGAGGTCGTAGCGCGCCGCGCGCATGGCACGGTAGAAGTCCGGCAGCGCATCCTGCTGCACCGGCTGTTCCGGAAAGGATGGATGACCCGGAAAGGCGCGGAAGTCATCGATGTATCCGCGAAAACGTTGCGCGAATTGCGCAGCCCATGGCAATCCGATCAAGGTGATATGCGCATGCGGCAAGGCGGTTCGCAATGCCCGCAGCGCCGGCACCGCGCACAGCATGTCGCCTAGCTGCAGCGCGCGAAACACTGCGATCTTCCTGACGTCCGGCTGCAGCAGCAAGGGCGCGGCCGTTGCTTCCTGAAAATTCCCATCCATGCAGCGCTCTCCACACAACCCGCTTCGCAACGGAACCAAAGCGGCGCGCCTGCTCTCTGCAAGATGACGCGGACGCTTCGACCTGTGCGATGTGAACAGGCGACGACGCAATAGTTCCGGCGCGACACCTCTCCATTTAGGGAAACATTGCAGCAATGAAAAAGCAGGGCACGACTTCCATCGGAACGGCCGCTGGCCGCAGGCGGCGTCAATCGCCGCTTTCAGCCGGCGACATCGTATCCGACCTGTGGCATCTGCTGTACGACTACCGCTGGCGCATCGCCGCGGCATTGCTGTTCCTGATCCTCGCGAAGGTCGCAACCGTCTGGGTGCCGCTGATGCTCAAGCGCATCATCGACCAGTTGTCCCATCCGGAAGATCTGCATGCGCTGCCCTTCTACCTGCTGATCGGCTATGCGGTCCTGCGTTTTGCCAGCACCTTGTTCAACGAACTGCGCGACCTGCTGTTCGCGCGCGTATCGCAAAGCACGGTGGCGACCTATGCGCAGAAAACCTTCGCGCACCTGCACAAGCTCGGCGCGCGTTTTCATTCGCAACGCCAGATGGGCGGCTTGCTGCCGGATATCGATCGCGGCACGTCCGGCATCTCCTTCCTGCTGGGTGCCGGGCTGTTTACGCTGGTACCGACGCTGGTCGAAATCGGCATGGTGCTGACCATCATGCTGGCGCGCTACAGCGGCTGGTTTGCCGTCATCATCGTGCTGACGTTTTTTGCGTACACCGGCTTTACCGTTTACTTCACGGCGCGCCGCACGATTTACCAGCGCCGCGTAAACAAGCTGGACTCGCATGCCAAGAGTCGCCTGGCAGACAGCCTGATCAATACCGACACCATCAAGTATTTCACCAACGAAACGCTGGAGTCGCAGCGCTTTCAAAGCATCATGGTGCGCTGGAGCGAAGCGGCGATCAGCAACCAGAAGGCGCTGTTCATTCTGCACGTTGGACAAAGTGCGATCATCGGACTTGGCGTGACGGCCATCATGTTGCTCGCCGGCGATTCCGTTTACCGCGATCGCATGACGGTCGGCGACCTGGTGCTGATCAACGCCTACGTGCTGCAAGTCTGCCTGCCGCTCAATGCGCTCGGCTTCGTCTACCGCGAAGTGAAAGATGCATGGGTCAATGTCGAGCGCCTGTTTTCCCTGTTGCGCGAGAAACCGGAAATCGAACAGAAGGAATCGCAACCGGCACTGCAGACGCGCGGCGGCGAAGTGGTGTTCGAGCATGTCGATTTTCATTACGAAGAGAAACGTCCGATCCTGTTTGACATCAGCGTCCGCATACCGCCCGGCAAGACCCTGGCCGTCGTCGGCGGTAGCGGCTCGGGAAAATCGACGCTGGCGCGCCTGCTGCTGCGCTTCTACGATCCGGTCGCCGGACGAATCCTGGTTGACGGTCAGGACATCGCAAAGGTACGACCCGACAGTTTGCGCCGGGCAATCGGCGTGGTGCCGCAAGATACCGTGCTGTTCAACGACAGCATCGCGTACAACATCGCTTACGGCCGCGTCGGTGCTTCGCACGATGCCGTCATTGCTGCAGCGAAGGCCGCGCACATACACGAATTCATCGAATCTTTGCCGCAGCAATACGACACCGTCGTCGGCGAACGCGGCGTCAAACTCTCCGGCGGAGAACGCCAACGCATCGCCGTGGCGCGCGCGATGTTGAAGAATCCGCCCATCCTGATTTTCGATGAAGCGACTTCAGCGCTCGATTCAAATTCCGAACACGCGATACAGAGGGAACTCAATAGATTGTCCGAGAATCGAACGACTCTCATCATTGCGCACAGGCTATCGACGATCGTCGATGCAGATGAAATCCTCGTACTGGAACGTGGGCATGTTGT
>DATMTZ010000253.1:0-3643 GCA_035563975.1 Oxalicibacterium sp.
GAAAACAAAAAAGCCGCTGAACTCAGCGGCTTTTTATTTGAAAACTACGTAATCACGCAGCCTTCACATTCAACGCACTATCCCGGTTCACAGCGCTGAGCACGGCACGGAAGGACGCCTTCATGATGTTGCAGTCGATGCCGACGCCAAAACGGGTAGGGCCGTTGTTGACGCGCAGTTCGATGTAGCTGGCGGCATTGGCATCTGCGCCGGAGCCGATGGCATGCTCATGGAAATCCATGAACTTGATATCGAGGCCGAGCGCATCGACGAAGGCGTCGATCGGGCCGTTGCCCTTGCCGCTGACTTTCATCGGCTTGCCGTCTTTTTCCAGCTCGACTTCGATTTCGATGACGCCGTTCTTGTCCGTCATCGAGTGGCCGCGATAGTTGTACGGCGAGAGTGCATCGACGTATTCGTTCTTGAAGATGGTGTGGATGTCGCCGGCGGCGACTTCCTTGCCGGTTTCGTCGGTCACGCGCTGCACGACGCGGCTGAATTCGATCTGCAGGCGGCGCGGCAGCACGAGGCCGAATTCCTGTTCGAGCAGGTAAGCCATGCCGCCCTTGCCGGACTGGCTGTTGACGCGGATGACGGCGTCGTAGCTGCGGCCGAGGTCGGCCGGGTCGACCGGCAGGTAGGGCACTTCCCAGATCGCGTCCTTCTGCTGCTTGGCGAAGCCTTTCTTGATCGCGTCCTGGTGCGAGCCGGAGAAGGCCGTGAAAACGAGGTCGCCGGCATACGGATGGCGCGGATGCACCGGGATCTGGTTGCATTCCTCGACGGTCTGGCGGATGGCGTCGATGTCGGAGAAGTCGAGGCCCGGGTTGATGCCTTGCGTGTACAGGTTCAGCGCGAGCGTGACGAGATCGACGTTGCCGGTGCGTTCGCCGTTGCCGAACAGGCAGCCTTCGACGCGATCGGCGCCGGCCATCACGCCCAGCTCGGCGGCGGCAACGGCGCAGCCGCGGTCATTGTGCGGGTGCAGGCTGAGGATGATGGAATCGCGGCGCGCCAGGTTGCGGTGCATCCACTCGACCTGGTCGGCGTACACGTTCGGCGTACTGACTTCGACGGTGCCGGGCAGGTTGACAATCATCTTGCGTTCCGGCGTCGGACCCCAGACTTCGGACACGGCGTCGACGACTTCCTTCGCGAAATCGAGTTCCGTCATGCTGAAAGTTTCCGGCGAATACTGGTAGACCCATTCGGTTTCCGGATGCGCGTCGGTCAGTTCCTTGACGAGCTTGGTGCCGTTGACGGCCAGCGCCTTCACTTCTTCCTTGGTCATGTTGAACATGATCTTGCGGAAGGACGGCGCGGTCGCGTTGTACATGTGGACGATCGCGCGTCGCGCGCCGGCGACGGCGTCCACGGTGCGGCGGATCAGGTCTTCGCGCGCCTGCGTCAGCACTTCGATGGTGACGTCGTCCGGGATGCGCTTTTCATCGATCAGCTTGCGGCAGAAATCGAAGTCGGTCTGCGAGGCCGAGGGAAACGCGACTTCGATTTCCTTCAGGCCGATCTGCAGCAGCATTTCGAAAAAGCGCAGCTTCTTGGCCGAATCCATCGGGTCGATCAGGGCCTGATTGCCGTCGCGCAGATCGGTGCTCATCCAGACCGGCGGCTTGGTGATGGTCTTGCTGGGCCAGCTGCGATCTTTCAGATTGATCGGCGGGAAGGCAGCGTACTTGGTGTTCGGATTCTTCAGCATCATGATATGCATCCTTATTCTTCAAAGCCACGGCATCTGCCGCGAGATAAATGGTGGTCAGGTGTGGCGAAGAGGTTACCTGACTGCCACGCGCGCTAGGCCAGGTAACCGATCGGTAGCGATAGCAATTTCAGCGTGCGAGCGAACGTCATCCCGGCGATCACATCGTCGTCGCGTTGCGGATGGCTTGAATGGGTGACGTGCATGACAATAAACTCACAAATTGCTGCGCCTGGTAAGGCAAGAAACGGACTGGCAAAACGGCGTGCTGCGAACAGCGGAGAGCGCGACTTAGCGTAGTCGTAGCGGTAGCGGCATCGCGGGTGCGAAGCGCAGGGTGAGGGCAGCAATGTGCGAGGCGGAAAACATGCCGTCACTGTAGGGGAAAGCGGCGGTTATTGTCAAGTTCCGCGGCGTGAACGTGTGGATTATTGCGAATCGGCGGCGCCGACATCGGCCGCGGTCCACGGTCCGGAAGACCCGTCATAGAGCCTCCTGCAGGCAGCGCCGATCAGCATGGCGCCGCGGCGGCTCGTCGTGCCGGCCGTCTTGTCCCTGATGCACTCCGCGCCGTTGACATACGACGAAAAGAACTCCTGGCCGGCCCCCTGATTCACTTCGCCCAGTCCCGCCGGGAAAGCTTGGCGGCATGACTGGTACGCCGCAGTCACCGCCGGCTCGTCCTGCGCGCCGGACACCTTGTCAAGGATGCACGTGGCGTAATTGTCGGCGTGGGCGATGAGGGGGCAAAAGGCGAGGATCGCCAGCAGGCGTACGGGTTTCATGTCGGCGTTATATCGCGCCGACATGCCGCCGGTCAAGCTGACGGCATGTCAGGCGCTGCATGTCCGGCCGGGCCGGGATCAGCAACGGCCCTTCTTGGCCTGGCCCGGCGGGCAGTGCCAGTCGCGGTCGTCGTCGTGATGGCCCCTGCCGCGGCGATGCGCATCCTCGTGCCATCCACCGCGATACAGGCGCCATTCTCCATCGACGCGGCGCCATTCGGCAGGCGCGTAGACATAGCCGACGCGTTCGCGCTCCCAGTGGCCGGCGACCCAGACGTGTTTGTGGTGTTTCCAGTCCCAGTAGCCCGGTGCCCAGACGTAGCCGCCTCGCGGCGGCGGCACCGCTTCATAGCGTACGGGCGGCGGTGCTTCGCCGATGTGGACGTTGATGCTGACCTGCGCGCCGGCATGCAGCGGCGCCAGTGCCGCGGCGGCCAGGAGGCCGGCGGCGAGAGCGGAAGCGTATCGATTCATGCGTGATCTCGAGAGTGAGGAAAAACGCAATATTGCACACGCACATGCGTTTTGCAATTGAGGTGGATGCGGCGCGTAAAAAAAGCGACGCATCGCTACGTCGTCTTTCGTTTTGATGCGCCGTTTAAGCAGCGTTTAAGCGCCGCGCACTAGGCGTTCAGCTGCCGATCTGCTGCATGCGGCCGAAGGCGAGCGCGGAAACGACGACGTTCATCACCGTGTCCTGGAAGATGCGTTCGCCGGCATCGTTGCTGGCGGCGCCGGCGGCCACCATCAGTGGCAGCAGGTGGTCCGGATGCGGCTGCACCTGCCGCGCATCCGGCGCATCCTTCCAGTGCTGCAGCAAGGTATTCCGCCGGGATTCGTGCTGTTGCGCCATGTTCGCCAGCCAGTCGTCGAAGCGCTGCGAGGCGGCGTGAAATGCAGGTTGAAAGCCGCGCATGTTGTGAAAGCTCATGCCGCTGCCGATGATCAGCACGCCTTCGTCGCGCAGTGCCGCGAGCGTCTGGCCGGCTCTCAAGTGTTCCGCCGGATCCAGCCCTTTTTTCATCGAGAGCTGGACGACTGGAATGTTCGCATCCGGGTACATCACTTTCAGCGGAATGAAGACGCCGTGGTCCCAGCCGCGTTGCGCATCGCTGCGCGCCGGCAGGCCCGCGGCTGTCAGCAG
>DATMTZ010000254.1:0-2759 GCA_035563975.1 Oxalicibacterium sp.
AAGCCAAGCTCGACACGCAACTGGAGAAGGATCTGTTTGCGGAAGTCGGCAAGAACCGCAAGGTCTACGTCGACCTGCGCAAGGAGTTGACGCAGATGGAAGCGGCCGGCGGCGATCCCGCGCTGGTGAAGGACACGGTGAACAACAAGTTGATGCCAGCGCTGGAAAAATACCGGGAAAGCGTGCACGACGTGTTGAAGCACTATGAAGAGGAAGTGAAGGCTGCCGAAAACTCGGTCAATTCCGACTACCAGGCAGGCCGCATGGCGCTGCTGATCGGCATCGCGGTGGCGCTTGGCCTGGGTACTTTGCTCGCATGGCGCCTGACGGTCGGCATCACGCATCCGCTGGTGGAAGCAGTGTCGGTGGCGGAAGCGGTTGCTGCGGGCGATCTGACGATGCGCAGCCGCATGGAAGAAACCAGGGACGAGCCGGGCCAGCTGCTGGCCGCGTTGAAGCGCATGCAGGACAGCCTGACCCGCACGGTCGCGCAGATCCGCATGGGCACCGATACGATTTCCACCGCGTCCAGCGAAATCGCCAGCGGCAACCTCGATTTGTCGTCGCGTACCGAACAGCAGGCGAGCTCGCTGGAAGAAACCGCATCTTCGATGGAAGAGCTGACCGCGACCGTCAAGCAGAACGCCGACAACTCGCGCCAGGCCAACCAGCTGGCAGTGGCTGCATCGACCGTTGCTACCAAGGGCGGCGCCGTGGTGTCGCAAGTGGTCGATACCATGGGCTCCATCAATGAATCGGCACGCAAGATCGTCGACATCATCGGCGTGATCGACGGCATCGCGTTCCAGACCAACATCCTCGCGTTGAACGCTGCCGTCGAAGCGGCACGTGCCGGCGAACAAGGCCGCGGCTTTGCGGTGGTGGCAAGCGAAGTGCGCAATCTGGCGCAGCGCTCCGCCAATGCGGCCAAGGAAATCAAGGCGCTGATCGGCGACTCGGTGGAGAAGGTCGAAGCCGGCAGCAAGCTGGTGTCGGAAGCCGGTTCCACGATGGACGAGATCGTCGAAGGCGTGCGCCGCGTGGCCGACATCATGGCCGAGATCACCGCTGCCAGTCAGGAACAGAGCGACGGCATCGAGCAGGTCAACCAGGCCGTCGGCCAGATGGACCAGGTCACGCAGCAGAACGCGGCCTTGGTGGAAGAAGCGGCCGCCGCAGCCGATTCGATGCAGGAACAGGCACGTGCATTGGCGCAAGCCGTCAGCGTGTTCAAGGTCGGCAACGATGTCGCATTGCTGCAGTCCGCCGCAGCGCCGCGCGCGATCCAGTCCAGCGTTTCGCATGCGGCCGTTGCCGCGCCGGTCAGGAAGCCTGCGCCTGCGCCGAAAAGCGTGAAACCCGCTGCGCCGGCCAAACCGGTCAGCACGGGTTCGAACGACGACTGGGAAGAATTCTAAGAAGAATATTGCAAGAGGGGTGCGTCTCCGGCGGGGGCTGGAGACGATCGGGGATTCTGCGCGAGAGTGCAGAATCCCTTTTTTCTTGTGACGAAGATTTTGCCGAAGGTGACGCCGAAATTCAGGCGTTCAGAATCGCCGCATGCCACTGCACGTGGTCTTGCATGAATGTCGAGATGAAGTAGTAGTTGTGATCGTAGCCGGCGTGGCGGCGCAGCGTCAGCGGCTGGTCGGCTGCCCAGCATGCCGCTTCGAACTGGTGCGGCAGCAGCTGGATGTCGAGGAATTCGTCTTCCAGGCCCTGGTCGATCAGGATGCCTTGCGGGAACGGGGTTTTGCGCTCGCGCATCAGCAGGCTGGCGTCGTGCTGCGCCCATGCGGCGGTATCGTTGCCGAGATAATTCGAGAAGGCTTTCTGGCCCCAGGGACACAGGCTGGGCGCGGTGATCGGCGCAAAGGCCGAGACCGATTTGTAAATCTCCGGATACTTCAGTGCCAGCGTCAGCGCGCCATGTCCGCCCATCGAATGGCCGAACACGCCGATGCGGTCGGCGAGAACAGGGAAGTTCGCGACGATGATGCCGCGCAGTTCCTGCACGACATACGACTCCATGCGGAAATGCGTGGCCCACGGCTGTTGCGTCGCATCGATGTAGAAACCGGCGCCATGGCCGAAGTCCCAGCTTTCGGCAGCGCCGCGGATGCCGGTGCGGCGCGGGCTGGTATCCATCGAGACCAGCATGATGCCGTGCTCCGCCGCGTAGCGTTGCGCGCCGCCCTTGATCATGAAGGTTTCTTCGGTACAGGTCAGGCCGGCCAGGTAGAACAGCACCGGCACCTTGCGCGTCTTCGCCTGCGGCGGCTCGTACACCGAGAAGGTCATCGGCAAACCGGTCGCCGTCGACTCGTGTTTGTAAAAGCGCTGCACGCCGTTGAAGCATTTGTGCTGACTGACGATTTCCACTTCTTTCCCCACTTATTCCTTAGTAAATCACGACCGAGCGGATCGACTCTCCGCTCTTCATCAAATCGAAGCCTTCGTTGATGCGCTCCAGCGGCAGCGTATGCGTGATCAGGTCGTCGATGTTCAGCTTGCCTTCCATGTACCAGTCGACGATCTTCGGCACATCGGTGCGGCCGCGCGCGCCGCCGAAGGCCGAGCCTTTCCATACCCGGCCGGTGACCAGCTGGAATGGACGCGTCTTGATTTCTTCGCCGGCTGCCGCCACGCCGATGATGATCGACTGGCCCCAACCCTTGTGGCAGCACTCAAGCGACTGGCGCATGGTCGTCGTGTTGCCGATGCATTCGAAGCTGTAGTCGGCACCGCCGTCGGTCAAC
>DATMTZ010000255.1:0-5502 GCA_035563975.1 Oxalicibacterium sp.
ATCGATCGCCTGGTCGGGGCGGCTGGTGCGGGCATACAGGTTACCCAGCGTGAACCAGGTTTCCGGTTCGTTCGGCGCTTCGCGCGCAAGACCGAGCAGCAGGCGCTCCGCCTTGTCGTCCTGTTCGCCGATATAGGCGGCCTGCGCCTTCTCGCGCAATTCATAGATATCGTTCGGCTGCTGGTGCAAGGCGGCGCAGCCGCCCAGCAGCAGCGATGTGGCCAGCAGGATGATGCGCAAGGACCTCATGCTTCGATCTCGCGCCAGGTGAGGAGGTCGCCGTGTTTCAACTCGATCGCGGCGAGCGTCCCGGGCGCAAGCTCCAGCGTGCGCTCCGCCTGCAGGCTGCCGGCCAGGCGGGCAGGGCGGACATTGCACAGCAGTTTGCGGATGCGACCGGCGTGATCGAGAAAGGCGAGGTCGAGCGGATACGCCATGCCGAGCGTATGCACCAGCCGGCATTCGTTGATCATCATGCCTTCGCCTGCTTGCAGGCGCGGACGGCCGAGCAGGCCGCGCGTACGCTCCCACGCGCTGACCGCGTTCCACACGCGCGGCACGATGCAACGGTCCTGCAAATAGATGGCACCCAGTTTCACAGCATGCCTTCCTGCATGAATTTGACGACGATAGGGAAGGCCAGCACGATGAAGGTGACCGGGAAGATGAAGGCGATCAGTGGCAGGATCAGCTTGACCGGCGCCTCCATCGCGAGTTTTTCGGCGCGCTGGAAACGCTCGATGCGACGCTGCTGCGATTGCACGCGCAATGCGGCGCCGACGCTGGCGCCCATCTTCTCTGCCTGGATCACGGTGCCGACGAAGCTGGTGATGGCCTTCATGTTCAGGCGGTTTTCCATGCGGCGCAGCGCGTCTGCACGCGGCACGCCGGCACGCAGGTCGCGCGTGATCATCTGGAATTCGTTGCGCAGCGCACCCGCCGGACCTTTGTCCATCGCCTGCTTGATCGCGCCGGTCAGGTTCAGGCCCGCTTCGACCGCGAGCGTGATGAAGTCCAGGTATACCGGCAACGCCTTCAGGATTTCCTTCTCGCGACGCTTGCGCACGTCGCCCAGCCAAATGCGCGGGTAGAAGTTGCCGAGCAGCGTGATGCCGATCAGCAGGCCGGGAGACGAATAGTCGAGCGCGTTCATGCAAAACCACGTCAGACCGAAGGCGACGATGGTCGAGAACATGCGCACCGCGTAGTACTGCTCGGCGGTCAGGATGTAGCCGACGCCGGTTTCCTGCAGCTTCTTGTGTGCTTTTTCCAGCCATGCCGACGGCAGGCGCGAGCAGAAATGGTATTCGATGAAGGTGACGACCGGCCACGTCATCCGCAGGATGGGCGGCAGCGGATCCATGTATTCGCGTTCCTCGGCAGGAACCTCGGACTTGAGCTTGGTCAGGCTGTAGCTGATCAGCAGGATGATGACGCCGACGGAAATGCCGACGAGAAGCGCGATAAGAGAATTCGAATGCATGGCGTCAGACGTCGATCGAAGTGATTTTGCGGATGATCAGGTAGCCGATCGTGATCATCACGATGATGATGGCGAGCGTGACCCAGCCGAAGAAGGTGGTGAACATGGTGCCCATCGCCTTCGGCTCGATCCAGTTCAGCGCGGCCATGATCAGCAGCGGCAGACAGGACATGATCAATCCCTGCATCTTGCCCTGCGCGGTCAGGCTGCGGATCTTGCCTTCCATCTGCGCCTTTTCACGCAGCGTGTTGGCAAGCGATTCGAGAATTTCCGCCAGGTTGCCGCCGACCTCGCGCGAGATGCGCAGGCCGGACACCACCAGCGAGAAGTCCTGCAGCGGGTTGCGCTTTTCCATGTTGACCAGCGCGGTATCGAAATCGACGCCCAGGCGCTGCTCGCGCAGCATCAGTTCGAATTCCTGGCTGAGCGGCGGCTTCTGTTCTTTCACCATCGATTCCATCGCCACGTTCAGGCTGGCGCCCGCGCGCATCGCGCCGGATACCATCAGCAGCGCATCCGGCAATTGTTCCTCGAAGCGCTTCATCCGCCGCGCCGCCATGCTCTTGATGTAATACTTCGGCAGGATCAGCGTGGCGACGGCGGTAAAGGTGACGAAGACCGGATTGTTGGTCAGTAGCCAGACGAAGGTCGGCAGCACGATCAGCGCGGCGACGTTGTAATAAAAGATCTGTGTCGGATCGAGGAAGATGAACATGTCGGCGAGCGTGGTCTTCGTCGACGTTTCCAGTTCCGAACGCTGTTTGGCCAATACGGAACGCGCGGCCTGGATGCCCAGCCAGATGATCAGGAAGGCGGTCAGCAGGCCGAGCGCGAGGATCAGTCCCAGGCTGCTCACATTTCACCCTTTGCATTGAAGATGCCGAGATCGATATCCAGACCGCGGCCGGCCAGATCTTCATAGAATTCCGGAATGTTGCCGGTCGCGACATGCCGTCCGCGCACCTTGCCATCCGGGCCGAAGCCTTCCTGCTTGAACAGGAAGATATCCTGCATCTGGATGATGTCGCCTTCCATGCCGGTGATTTCGGTGATGTGCGTGACCTTGCGGCTGCCGCAGGAGAAGCGGTTCTGCTGCACGATGAAACGCACGGCGGAGGCGATCTGTTCGCGGATCGCACGGATCGGCAGGTCCATGCCGGACATCATCACCATCACCTCGATACGCGCCAGGCAGTCGCGCGGCGTGTTGGCGTGCGCGGTGGTCAGCGAGCCGTCGTGACCGGTGTTCATCGCCGTCAGCATGTCGAGCGCTTCGCCGCCGCGGCATTCGCCGACGACGATGCGGTCCGGACGCATACGCAGACAGTTCTTGACCAGATCGCGGATGCTGACCAGGCCTTTGCCCTCGGCGTTGGCAGGGCGCGATTCGAGGCCGACCAGGTTGGGCTGGCTTAACTGCAGTTCGGCCGCATCTTCCACCGTGACGATGCGTTCGTCCTGCGGAATGTAGCTCGACATCACGTTCAGCAGCGTCGTCTTGCCGGAACCGGTACCGCCCGAAATGATGATGTTGGCCTTCTGCTCGACCACCGTTTTCAGGAAGTTCAGCATGGTCGGCGTCATCGAACCGAACTTGACGAGATCTTCGCCGACCAGCTTTTTCTTCGAGAACTTACGGATCGTGATGTTGGCGCCTTTCAGCGCCAGCGGCGGAATCACCGCGTTCACGCGCGAACCGTCTTTCAGGCGCGCGTCGACCATCGGCGAGCTTTCGTCGATACGGCGGCCGAGCGGGGTGACAATGCGTTCGATCGCGCCGAGCACCGCCTGATTGCTGGTGAAGATGATCGGCGATTTCATCAACTGGCCCTTGCGCTCGATGAAGATCTCGTCGTGCGCGTTGACCATGATCTCGGACACCGACTCGTCCGCGATCAGGTCTTCCAGCGGACCGAGGCCGACCACCTCGTCCAGCACGCGTTTGACCAGCGATTCCTTGTCCATGTGGGCGGGAATCGACTTGTCGGCGGCGACGATCTCGCGCAGCATCGCCAGCGTGTTTTCGCGCAGCTCTTCCTCGTTCTGGCGATTGACGTCGACGCGGCGCAAGTCCATCTGCTTGATCAGCGCCAGGTGCAGGTTCTTCAGCACCGCGATGGTTTCGGCGATGTCCTTGGCGTTGGCTGGCTCCGGTTCGGCCTCGGTCTTGGCCGCGGCAGGGGCGGAAGCCGGTGCGACCGCAGCGGCTGACGGCGCGGACGCATCCGTTGCGGCTTCCAGGTCGAGCACTTCCAGCGCGTAGTCGCAGATATGGATGGCGTCGCCCGGCTTCAGCGGGCCGTGCACGCCGTTGATCTTGATGCCGTTGACCTTGGTGCCGGCAGAGCTCTGATGATCCTCGACAAACACGCCGTCGCTGCGGCGGTGGATGGTGGCGTGGTTGCGGCCGACCGTCCAGCCTTGCAGGATGATGCGGTTTTCGTCGGATTTGCCGATCGTGCATTTATCGATCGTGCATTCTTCTTCGGTACGTCGCCCCTTGGGCGTGGTAACGGCGATGGTCAGCATGGTAATCCTCAGTCGATCAGATCTTTATTGTTGAGCTTGCGCTCGAAGCTTTCGCGGATGTCCATGACCTTGTCGATGCGCTCGCGATTGATGGTGGAAGACGGATCGACGATGGTCGGCGTGACCAGCACGACCAGATCGGTGCGGCCGGACTTGAAGTTATCCGAACGGAACAGGCGGCCCAGCACCGGAATGTTGCTGATGCCCGGCACCTTGGTCGCATCGTTCGACATGTCGGTGTTGACCAGGCCGGACATCACGATGGTCTGGCCGTTGCGCACGTTGATCTCGCTCTCCGACTGGCGCGTCAGGAAGCCCGGGATGCCTTGCACGGAGACCGAGGAATCGATGCTGCTGATCTCGGTCGAGATCGAGGCCATGATGTTGCCGTCGTCATCGGCGACCGGCTTGATCGACAGGCGGATACCGTAGTCCTTGAACTCGACCGAGCCGGCGCCGAGCGCGGAGGTGGCCGGCAGCGGGATCTGGCCGCCTGCCAGGAACTTCGCCTCGCCGCCGCTGCGCGCGCTCAGTTCAGGTTCGGCCAGCGTGTAGGCGTCGCCATTGTCTTTCGCCAGATTCAGCGTGGTCTGGATCAGCGAAGAGATGCCGAGATAGGTCGTCAAACCACCTTTGCCCGGCACCGGCAGGATGCCTTTCAGCGCACCCGAGGTTTGCGGACGGTCGGAACCGAAGTTGCCGGCGAAGCCCAGCATCGGGCCGGCGGCGGAGCCTGGCCATTGCAGGCCGATGTTTTCCATCACCGATTTCTTCATCTCGACGATCTGCACCTTCATGTAGACCATTTTCTTCATCGAGACTTCTTCCTCGGTGACCAGGCTGGTCGCCTGCGGGTACAGCTTGACCGCGGTCCTGATGCGATCGAGGTTTTCCTTGCTGGCGGCGCCGCTGATGATCACGTTCGGACCAACCGGAGAAACGCGGATGCCGGGGATGTTTTTCAACAGCACGCTCAGGTTGCGATAGGCGTCGCCGGAATCGCGCGAACTGATCCGTACCGTGTACGCGGTCTTGTGCTTTTCATCGGACCAGATCACCAGCGACGAGTCGCCCGGCGCTTCGCCGATCAGCAACAGCTGGTTGTCGCTCAACACCGAGGTGGTGAACATTTTTCCGTTGCCGACCGCGATGCGGTGGATGCGCGTGGTTGGGAGAATCCTGACCTCGCCGACGAACATCACGATTTCATTGTTGTGAGGCTGGCTTGCCGCTTCCTGCGCGGATGCAGTGTGCGTGAACGCCAGCAAAGTAAAAAGGCAGGCAGTGACGAGACGTGTAAGCATGTTGTTCTCTATTTACTTGTTGGATTTTGCTGGCGCGGCAGGATTGCCGAGGCTGAGTTTGACGAGGTCCGTCAGGTTCTGGGGCGCGGCCATCTGCCCAATTGCGGCACCGTTGCCGGCTGCGCTGGCGTCGGCCTGCGCAGGCAGGACAGGCGCGGCGAGCGGCACGTTGATGGCTGGCGCCAC
>DATMTZ010000256.1:0-8134 GCA_035563975.1 Oxalicibacterium sp.
CGGCCGCCTGGACGCCGATAGCGAAGGCCTGTTGTTGCTGACCGACGACGGCAAATTGCAGCATGCGATCAGTCATCCGGACAGCAAACAGAGCAAAACCTATCTGGTGCAGGGCGAAGGCGAGCCAGATGCGTCCAGCCTCGAAAGATTGCGTCAGCCCCTGAATCTCGGCGACTTCATCACGCAGGGAAGCGAAGTCAAGCGCGTGCTGGAACCGGAATGGCTGTGGCCCCGTCCCTCGCCGATCCGTCAGCGCGCGAACAAGCCGACGACCTGGCTGACAATCAAACTGTCCGAAGGGAAAAACCGGCAGGTGCGCCGCATGACCGCAGCCGTCGGCTTGCCGACCTTGCGGCTGGTACGTATAGCGATTGGCGAGATTTCACTGCAAACTCATCCGCTGTGGCCCGGCGAATGGCGGGAAATATCGGCTGCAGACATGGCCATTCGCGACGATACCTAGCCGAGAACGGATTAAAACTTTCTTAAGTTTCGCCATCTACACTGCTCGCGGTTCTCCCGCATTCACTTGCATCGCATCCCTCTTCCTCATGAAAAGATTTCTCACCGCCCTGAGCGCCGCAAGCACGCTGGCACTCGCCCTGGCGGCGCCGGCGGCTCATGCCCAGCAAAAAAAATTCCCTGTCATTCCCTTGAACACCGGACTTTATGTGATTCAGGCAGAAGTGGCGGCGACCGAAGCCGAACGCGAACAGGGTCTGATGTTCCGCAAAAGCATGGGAACGAATGAAGGGATGGTCTTCCTGTTCGGCGCTCCGGCCAAGGTATGCATGTGGATGAAGAACACGCTGCTTCCGCTATCGGTCGCGTTCATCGACGGCGATGGCAAGATCATCAATATCGAGGACATGCAGCCGCAAACCCTCGCTTCGCATTGCTCGAGCAAGCCAGCGGTCTACGCGCTGGAGATGAACCTGGGCTGGTTCAAGCGGAAGAATATTACGCCCGGCAGCACCATTGAGGGTCTGCCGAAACACCGTTAAGCCGCAGCAACGCAGCAAGCGCGCGCATAAACGATGCGAACGGCGCAAACGACAAAACCCGCATGACTCTCGCCATGCGGGTTTTTATTTACCTGCGCAACACAGCCGGCCGTTGGGCCGGCGCAACAAGCAGCCGACTTAAGCCAGCGCTTTCAACGCGGCAGCCAAACGGCTCTTATGACGGGCAGCCTTGTTTTTGTGGATGATCTTCTTGTCGGCGATACGGTCGATCGTCGAAACGGAAGCCAGAAAAACTTGTGCTGCAGCCGCCTTGTCGCCGGCTTCGATTGCCTTGCGAACTGCCTTGACTGCGGTGCGCAGGGTCGAACGCTGAGCCGAATTGTGCGCGTTTTGCTTGACTGCTTGACGAGCACGTTTGCGCGCTTGTGCGGTATTTGCCATGAATATTTCCTAAAAACGGAGTCGTTGCGCATTCGCAAATGCGCAGATTGGTAAGACGGAATTCTGCGAAGCCTCGGATTATAGCGGTTTTTTGCAAACGGGGCAAATCCTGCAAGGATAGCCAATTGCAGCGGCAAAATCGGCATTTCATGAAAAACAACTTTTCGAGCTGCGCAGGTACGGCCGGCGCGTCGCCCTGCGGCTATAATCGCGCTCCATGAACTTGCACAAAACGCTTGCGGCGGTCTCGGGCATGACGATGGTTTCGCGCGTGACCGGGCTGATCCGCGAGATCCTGTTTGCCCGCGCATTCGGCGCTTCGGCCTACACCGACGCCTTCAACATCGCCTTCCGCATCCCGAACCTGTTGCGCCGGCTGTTTGCCGAAGGCGCATTCTCCCAGGCGTTCGTGCCCATCCTGGCCGAATACAAAAGCCACAAGGGTGAGGCCGCCACCAAGACGCTGGTCGACCACGTTGCCACCGCCTTGATGTGGGCAATGCTGCTGACCTGTGTCATCGGCGTGGTCGCCACCCCGCTGATTGTTTACCTGATCGCAACAGGTCTGACGGCAAAGTCGGAAGCGTTTGATGCCTCGGTCTGGATGACGCGGCTGATGTTCCCCTACATCGGCTTCATGGCCTTCGTTGCGCTGAGCGGCGGCATATTGAATACCTGGCGCGAATTCAAGATTCCGGCCTTCACCCCGGTGCTGCTGAATCTCGCTTTCATCGTCGCCACCCTGTTTCTCGCGCCCCACCTGGAAACGCCGATCTACGCGATGGCGATCGCGGTCGTGGCCGGCGGCATCCTGCAGATGGCGATCCAGATTCCGGCACTGATGCGCATCGGCATGCTGCCACGCATCGCCCGCAATCCCGTGCATGCGCTGAGCGACGCCGGCGTGCGCAAGATTCTGCAAAAAATGGGCCCCGCTGTATTTGCCGTGTCGGCCGCGCAAATCAGCCTGATGATCAATACCAACATCGCATCGCGCCTGCAAAGCGGCAGCGTGTCCTGGCTGTCGTACGCGGACCGGCTGATGGAATTTCCGACCGCGCTGCTCGGCGTGGCGCTCGGCACCATCCTGCTGCCCAATCTGGCGAAAGCCAACTTCGACGGCAATCATGAAGAATATTCGTCGCTGCTCGACTGGGGCCTGCGCCTGACCTTCCTGCTGGCGCTGCCTTGCGCGGTCGGCCTGGCGACGCTGTCCGAACCGCTGACCGCGACGCTGTTCCACTACGGGAAATTCAATGCGCTGTCGCTGACGATGACCGCCAAGGCATTGGTCGCCTACGGCGTTGGCCTGATCGGCCTGATCGTCGTGAAAATTCTCGCGCCCGGCTTTTACGCGCAGCAGGATATCAAGACACCGGTCAAGATCGCGGTCGGCGTGCTGATCGCCACGCAGCTGATGAACCTGATCTTCGTACCCCGCTTCGCGCATGCGGGCCTGGCGCTGTCGATCGGCCTCGGCGCATGCATCAACGCCGGATTCCTGTACTGGGGTCTGAAGAGGCGCGGCATCTACCGCGCACTGCCAGGCTGGCGCATGTTTTTCATCCGCTTGACAGGCGCGCTGCTGCTGATGGCCGGCGTCGCCTTGTGGCTCGCGGCACAGGTCGACTGGATTGCAATGCGCGCCACGCCGCTGTTGCGAGTCGGCGCACTGTTCGGCGTGCTGTCCGCCTGCGGCGCCGTTTATTTCGGCACGCTGCTGGCAATGGGGTTCCGCTTCCGCGACTTCAAGCGCATCGCGCGGTAGGCCGCACACAATCCTGCACGCGCGCCGCTTCCTCGCTATGATGCGGTGTATGCCAAACCAATCCCTCGATTATTTTTCGATGCTGGTACAGGAGGAGAACGACATCCCCCTGTTCGAGGCTGCGCTGTCCATCGGGCAGGACGTGCGGCCGCAGCTGGACCTGGAACAAGTGCAGGAGGAAGTCGACGCTCTGGCGGCGCGCCTGCTGCAGCGCTTGCCGGACGACGCGTCGCTGATCCAGAAGCTGCGCATGCTGAACCACTACTTCTACAACGAGCTCGGCTTCAGCGGCAACATCAACGACTACTACCTGCCCGACAATAGCTACCTGCACCGCGTGCTGGAAACCCGGCGCGGCATCCCGATTTCGCTCGCCGTGCTCTACATGGAGCTGGCGCAGCAGGTCGGCCTGAGCGTGCACGGCATTTCCTTCCCCGGTCATTTCCTGATGAAGCTGTCGGTGCCGTCGGGCGAGATCGTGCTCGACCCGTTCAACGGCATCAGCCTGTCGCGCGAGGAGCTGGAAGAGCGGATCGAGCCCTACATCCTGCAGCAGGAGTTTCCGGACGACTTTCAACTTGCCGCCTACCTGCAGAACGCGCAACCGCGGGACATCCTGGCCCGCATGCTGCGGAACCTGAAAGCGCTGTTCATGCAGCAGGAGCGCTGGCAGGACTTGCTGGACGTGCAGCAGCGGCTGGTGATCCTGCTGCCCCGGGATGTGGCGGAACGGCGCGACCGCGGCCTCGCCTATGCGGAACTGGAATGCCCGCAGGCGGCGCTGCAGGATCTGGAGGCGTATATCGAGCAGCGCCCGTATGCGATGGATGTGGCCACGCTGCGCGAACGCCTGCCGGGATTGCGCGAAGCCAGCGACCGGCTCAACTAACCTCTGGCGCGGTCAGCCGCGCGCGCGTGCCTCGATCGCTTCCCAGCGCTCCAGCGCTTCCAGTAACTGCGCGTCGATGTCGGCATAGCGCTGGTTGAGCCGCTTCACTTCCTCGGGTTGCGCATAGATCGCGGCATCGGCCAGCTTGTCGGTGATGTCTTTCTGCTCCGCTTCCAGTTGCGCCATCAGCTCGGGCAGCGTTTCCAGGTCGCGCTGTTCCTTGTAACTAAGCTTCCTCTGCTTGGGTGCCGGCGCTTGCGGTGCGGTGGGTGTTTCCTTCGACGGTTCCGTTTTGGCTTCCAGCTTGCCTGCCTTCTGCACAGGCGGCGTGCTCGGCCGCACGCGTTCCCAATCGGTGTAGCCGCCGACATATTCGCGCCAGGCGCCTTCGCCTTCCGCCACGATCACCTGCGTCACCACGTTGTCGAGGAAGGTACGGTCGTGACTGACCAGGAACACCGTGCCCTTGTAGTCTTCCAGCAGCTCTTCCAGCAATTCCAGCGTATCGATGTCCAGGTCGTTGGTCGGCTCGTCGAGCACCAGCACGTTGGCCGGCTTCGCGAACAGGCGCGCCAGCAGCAGGCGGTTGCGTTCACCGCCGGACAGCGACTTGACCGGCGAGCGCGCGCGTTCCGGCGCAAACAGGAAATCGTTGAGGTAGGTCATCACGTGCTTGCGCTGGCCGTTGATCTCGACCCAGTCGCTGCCGGGCGAGATCGTGTCAGCAAGACTTGTCTCGTCGTTCAGCTGCGCGCGCATCTGGTCGAAATAAGCCACCTGCAACTTGGTGCCCTGCTTCACGCTGCCGCTATCCGCTTGCTCCTCACCGAGGATGATTTTCAACAAGGTGGTCTTGCCGGCGCCGTTCGGTCCGATCAGGCCGACCTTGTCGCCGCGCAGGATGATGTCACTGAAATCGCGCACGATCACCCTGTCGCCATAGGATTTGTTGACCCCTTCCAGCTCGGCCACGATCTTGCCGGAGCGATCGCCGGTCGACACATCGAGCTTGACCTGCCCCTGCTGCTCACGGCGTTCGCTGCGCACGCGGCGCAGTTCTTCCAGCCGCCGTACACGGCCTTCGTCGCGGGTGCGGCGCGCCTGCACGCCCTTGCGTATCCATACCTCTTCCTGGGCGAGGAACTTGTCGAACTTCGCGTTCTCGACTTCCTCGTTGGCCAGCAGGTCCGCCTTGCGCGCCTGGTAGGTGGTGAAATTGCCGGGAAAAGACAGCAGGCGTCCGCGGTCGAGCTCGATGATGCGCGTGGCGACATTGTCGAGAAAGCGCCGGTCGTGCGTAATGAACAGGATGCTGCCCTTGAAGTCGCGCAGCAGATCCTCCAGCCAAAGAATCGAAGTGAAATCCAGATGGTTGGTCGGCTCGTCCAGCAGCAGCACGTCCGGCGCGCTGACCAGGCCGCGCGCGAGCGCCACGCGTTTCTGCATGCCGCCCGACAGCGTGCCGATCGTCGCGTCCCTGGCGAGATTCAGGCGATCGAGCGTCGCCTCCACCTTGTGGTTGAGGTTCCACGCATCGGCCGCGTCCAGTCTGGTCTGGATCTGGTGCATGCGTTCCATCAGGGCCTCATCGTCATCGCCGCCGAATTGCGTGGTCAGCGCATCGTATTCGGCCAGCAGGCCTTGCAGATCGCCCATGCCGGATGCCACCGCATCGAACACCGACATCTCCGGCGCAAACTGCGGCTCCTGCTCGACGTACGCAATCTTGATGCCCTGCTGCATCACCAGCAAGCCGTCATCCAGTCTGGAACGGCCGGCGATGATTTTCAGCAGCGACGACTTGCCGGTGCCGTTGCGGCCAATCAGGCCGACACGCTCGCCGACCTCCAGCGAAAACTCGGCATGATCGAGCAAGGGAACGTGACCAAACGCAAGCTGTGCGTCGGAAAGAGAAATGACTGCCATAGCGAAGAAAGGAAAAACGGCATGCAGAGCGCATCGCCGCAAAAGAATGAAGCCCGCATTGTACCGGCAGCAGGCGCGCGCCGCTTATCGACCGTCGGCTATAATGCGTGCCGGACTTCTCGTCCGACCTCAAGCGTCTCGCCGTAGTTCAATGGATAGAACGAGTGCCTCCTAAGCGCTAGATACAGGTTCGATTCCTGTCGGCGGGACCATCGCAATGCAGACCGGCACCTTAATCCGCCGTCGCCTCTCCCCAGAAGTTATACGACAAGCTCTTCGGCCACGCGATATAAGCCGCTTCCGACTGCACGCGGAAACCGGCTTCGCGCAGCAGCGCCGGCACGTCGCGCGTCAAATGGCAGCCGCCGGCAACGGGCGTCCAGTACGGCTCGAGGCGCGCTTGCCATCTGGCCACTGCCACATCCGGCGCGAGGCCGTGCTCGGCAAACAGGAACCTGCCGCCGGGGCGCAGCACGCGGCGGATTTCGCGCAAGGCAGCGAGCGGATCCGGGATCGAGCACAGCGTATAGGTGCAGACGACGCAGTCGATGGATGCGGACGCAATCGGCAAGGTCTCAGCGGAAATTTGCAATAGCTCGACAGGAATGCCCGCCTTGCGGCTGCGCCGGTGCGCCAGCGCATGCATCTGGCCGGCGGGGTCGACGCCCACCAGGCTTTGCAGGCTTTCGCGTTCATAGAAAGCAAAGTTGAGCCCGGTGCCGATGCCGACTTCCAGCACCCTTCCCGCTGCCTGCGGCACGATCTTTTGGCGCTGCCGCGCGATCGGGCCGAGACCGCATGCCACATCCAGCAGGCGCGGCAGCAGGTGGCGGTCATACCAGGTGCGAAAGCTGGGCACGATGAAATCCGATGAATGATGGCGATAGAACCGGAGTCGATGTCTTTCCGAAACAGTACGACGCCGGCAAGGTACGACAGCGGTTGCTTGCCGCGGAAATCGACGCCGCGTGGTCGAGCAGCGGCATCCAGTATAGCGAATGAAGACCGGGCATCGACTGACCGATAGGGCTCCAGATGCAGATCCGGTTGAACAAATCCGCCGGACTGCGCTCCTAACGGAGCAAGCGCCGTGATGGGAGGAAAATCGATGGAAATCGATATAGCCAGCCACCTCGCAATCCCACAGGAGATTTCCCATGAACCAGCAGCAATTCCAATCCTGCATCAAGGCATGTTACGACTGCGCCGCCGCGTGCGACATATGCGCCGCATCCTGCCTGCAGGAATCCGATCCGAAGATGATGGCGCGCTGTATCGCGCTCGATATCGATTGCGCCGAACTGTGCCGCACCGCTGCCGCGCTGATGGCACGCGGCAGCGAATTTGCCGAGGCGGTCTGCCGGACCTGCGCAGAAATATGCGATGCCTGCGGCAAGGAGTGCGCACAGCACAAGATGGATCATTGCCAGCGTTGCGCGGAAGCCTGCCGCCGTTGCGCGGAGGAATGCCGCAACATGGCGGCGCAACCGGCCTGACAATTCTCCGCAAATCGTCGCCGGAGTCTTCCGGCGACAAACTGCTTGACCTTCCCGCCATGGCAAGGCGCATGATGCAAACAATGGACAGGAGCGATGAGTCTCAGCGTCCTGCCGCTTGACACTGAAATACCCGATTTCTATACTCCGCGCTCGTAATCAACGCGCCTTCATCCATTCATGCTCCGCCGCTTGCTGATCTCGATATTGCTGGTCGTGTTGCCGCTGCAGGGCTTTGCCGCGGTGAATCCCGCCCACTGCCTGCAGTTGCAGCATGACGCGCATCCGCACGCGGGGCATCACGAACAAGGCGTCGGCGTCATCACTTCCCCGCACGCCGGCCATCACCACGATGCCGCCGGCGCGGGGACCGGCACGCAATCCGCGATCGATCATGCGTCGCATCATCATCGGCTGACCTGCTGCGACAACCTCGCTGCGGTACCCGGCCCTGTTTCCGCCGCCGGCTCGCCTGCCGTCTTCGGCTCGCCTGCCGCTGCCGAATACAAGCGTGTGCTGACCAGCGTGTTCCTCGAAGGCCCGCAGCGGCCGCCCACATCCTTCCTCGTCTAGTTTCAGCAGCCGCCAATGCCGGCGCCGCCTGGCGTTGGCTGAGGTCCTCGCTATCATCGTCGTCGCTTGCCGCCAT
>DATMTZ010000257.1:0-4313 GCA_035563975.1 Oxalicibacterium sp.
GGTCGGCCTGACCGGCGGCATCGGCAGCGGCAAAAGCACGGTAGCCGCGCTCTTCGCCGCCGAGGGCGCCGCCATCGTGGACACCGACCTGATCGCGCACCAGCTGACCACGGCAAACGGACCCGCGATTCCTCATATCCGCAAAATATTCGGCGACACTTTCATCACCCCGGACGAGGCAATGGACAGGGCGAAGATGCGCGCCGCAGTATTCGCAGATCCCGCCAGCAAGGCAAAGCTGGAAGCAATCCTGCATCCGCTGATTCGCTCGGAAACCGAACGCGCCGCCGCCAACGCACAAGGCTCCTATCTGATGTTCGTGGTGCCGCTATTGGTCGAATCCGGCGTGTGGAAGAACCGCGTATCGCGCGTTCTGGTGGTCGATTGCCCGGAAGATGTACAGATCCAGCGCGTCATGCAACGCAATGGCTTCAGCGAGGAACAGGTGCGCGCCATCATGGCGACGCAGGCGCCGCGCGCGCTGCGGCTCGCGGCAGCAGACGATGTCATCCTGAATCACGGAATCGACGAAACGATGTTACAGATGCAGGTCGCAACACTGCATAGCCAGTACGTCTCGTTCGCCCGGCGCGGCTGAACATTTCGCTCTGCAACCTGTCTGTATTGCTGCGCCGGCGCGCCCATGCACGGGGGAGCGGCCAAACAAAATCCTTGGCTTATTTGTATTTTGTTGCCGCTTCGTTCAGAATCACACAAATTGCTTCGCACCGCCCCGGTTCAACTTTAAAGGGATGCCACTTTGATCGTTTACGAATACCCTTTCAATGAGCGTATTCGCACGCTGCTGCGGCTGGAAGACCTGTACGAGAAGTTTGCGTTCTTCGTCAGTCAGGACCATCCGCAACACCATCATGTCGCCCTGTCCACCATTTTTGAAATGCTGGAAGTCGCCGGCCGTGCCGATCTGAAGTCCGACCTGCTGCAGGAACTGGAGCGGCAAAAGCAAACCTTGCTTGGCTTCAAAGCCAATCCCAACGTCGAAGCGGAAATGCTGGACGCGATCCTGTTCGACATCGACCGCATCAGCAGTGCGCTGATCGCATCGCAAGGCAAGACCGGCCAGCACATACGCGACAACGAATGGCTGATGAGCATACGCGGCCGCACCATCATTCCCGGCGGCGCCTGCGAATTCGATCTGCCTTCCTATTACGCATGGCAACACGACACGCCCGAACAGCGGCTGGCGGATATCCATAAATGGTTCACGCCGCTGGCACCGCTGTTCGATGCCATCGGCATGGTCCTGCGCCTGCTGCGCGAGTCGGGACGCGCGGTCAAGATCATCGCGCAGGCCGGTAGTTACCAGCAGATGCTGCAAGGCAAGGCATACCAGATGCTGCGCCTGACCATCGACGAGACGATGGGCGCGATTCCGGAAATCTCCGCCAACAAGTACATGCTGTGGATCCGCTTCACGTCGCAGGATGGCGACATGAAGCCGAAGGCGCTGGAAGGCGACGTGCCCTTCGAGCTGAGTCTGTGCAGCTTCTGAGGAAAACCGGGAATGGTTGCAATCGTTGACTGCCCCAGCTGCGGCGCCAAGGTGGAATGGAAGGAAGAAAACAAATACCGTCCATTCTGCTCGCTGCGCTGCAAGCAGATTGACCTCGGCGCCTGGGCTGAAGAAAAGTATGTGATTCCGGTCGCCAATCCGCTCGATGATACGGATGACGACAACCCGCCTGCGCCGCCGCAATAGCTTCTTCGCTCAGGCGGGGTAGCGCTCCGGGTAGCGCAGCCTGTCCAGCCACTCGATCAGCGGCACCGTTGCCGGCAGCAATGGCTCGACCGCAACACACCCTTGCCACGCAAACGCCTGGTTCTCCAGGCCCTGCGGTTCGCCGCGCCACTCTCGGCTGATATAGAAATGCAGCCGTACATGCGCATGCGGATAGACATGTTCGACGCCGCACCATGGCTCGGCCGACATCACGTGCACGCCGAGTTCCTCGACCAGCTCGCGCTTCAGCGCATCAACGATCGCCTCACCCTGTTCCACCTTGCCGCCGGGGAATTCCCAATACCCGGCGTAGGGCTTGCCATCCGGCCGCTGCCCGAGCAGCACATCGCCGTTCGGCTTCATCAGGATGCCGACCGCAACATCGATAGGCGCAGGTTTGATCGCGGACATCGCGTGAATTATTTTCCTGCCTTGCCGGCATGATCCTTGGCGAATTGCCAGGCGACCCGCCCCGAACGCGAACCACGCTGCAGGGCCCAGCGCAGCGCATCGGGCTTGGCTTCCTCGATCTGCGCATCGTTGCAGCCGAAATGCCGCAGCCAGTGCGCGACGATGTCCAGATAGTCATCCTGCTTGAACGGATAGAAGGTCACCCACAGCCCGAAGCGTTCCGACAGCGAAATCTTTTCTTCCACCGTTTCGCCAGGATGCAGGTCACCGTCGTCGCTATGGTGGTAGCCAGCGTTGTCGGACATGCGTTCCGGCAGCAGATGGCGGCGATTTGAAGTTGCGTAGATCAGCACATTGTCCGACTGCGCGGAAACGCTGCCGTCCAGCGCCACCTTCAAGGCCTTGTAGCCGCCCTCGCCCTCCTCGAACGACAAGTCATCGCAGAAGACGATGAAGCGCTCGGAGCGCTTCGACACCATGTCCACGATATCAGCCAGGTCGCCGAGATCGCTCTTGTCGACTTCGATCAGCCGCAGACCAGCGCCGGCAAACTGGTTCAGACAAGCCTTGATCAGCGAAGATTTGCCGGTGCCGCGCGCGCCTGTCAGCAGCACGTTGTTGGCAGGTTTGCCTTCGACGAACTGGCGCGTGTTCTGCTCGATCTGGTCCTTCTGCGGGCCGATGTTATGCAGGTCGTCCAGTGCGATCGGCGACATGTGGGTGACCGGCTGCAGCCAGCCGCGGCCATTCGACTTGCGCCACCGGAATGCCACTGCGGCGTTCCAGTCGGGTTCAGCCAGTGCGGGCGGGAGAAAGGCTTCGAGGCGACCGAGCAAGGCTTCGGCGCGCGACAGAAATTGTTCAAGTTGGGTCATGGCAAATCACATAAGGTATGCAGACGCCTGCGCGCCCGCATGCAAACTCAGGAACGATAGTCGGCGTTGATCGAAACGTAGTCATGCGACAGGTCGCAGGTCCAGACCGTCGCCGCTGCATTGCCGCGCGCGAGCTTGACGCGCACGGTGATCTCGCTTTGCTTCATCACGCGCTGGCCGTCCGCTTCCTGGTAATCCGGATTGCGGCCGCCATTCTTCGCAACCCACACGTCATCCAGATACAGATTCAGTTTGCTGACGTCGAGATCATCGACGCCGGCATAACCGATGGCGGCCAGGATGCGGCCGAGATTCGGGTCGGACGCAAAAAACGCGGTTTTCACCAGCGGCGAATGCGCGATCGAGTAGGCGATCTTGCGGCATTCCTCCGCGTCCTTGCCGTCTTCGACCGTGACCGTAATGAACTTGGTCGCCCCTTCGCCATCCCGCACGATGGCCTGTGCCAGGAATTGCGACAGTTCGAGCACTGCATCGAGCAGCAACTTGTATCCGGCAGAATCGGCCGACGTAATGTCGACCGCGGAAGCACCGGTCGCGATCAGCATGAAGGAATCATTGGTCGAAGTGTCGCCGTCGATCGTGATGCAGTTGAAGGAACGGTCGGCCACGTACTTCAGCATCTGGTCGAGCACCGGCTGCGACACCTTCGCATCGGTCGCGACGTAGCCGAGCATGGTCGCCATGTTCGGCTTGATCATGCCTGCGCCCTTGCTGATGCCGGTCAACGTAATCGTGTGGCCATTGATCACGACCTGGCGCGATGCAGCCTTTGGCTGCGTATCGGTCGTCATGATGGATTGCGCCGCGTTGAACCAGTTGTCCGCCTGAAGATTCGCGATGGCTTTTGGCAAGCCAGCCGTCAGGCGATCCACCGGCAGGGGCTCGAGAATCACGCCGGTCGAGAACGGCAGGATTTGCGACGGCTCACAGCCGAGCAGCGATGCCAGCGCCGCACACGTGGCATTCGCATTCGCCAGCCCTCTTTCGCCGGTGCCGGCATTGGCATTGCCGGTATTGACGACCAGCGCGCGTATCGGCTTGCCGACAGTGCGCTGTTCCAGATGCGCCTTGCATACCTGCACCGGCGCCGCGCAAAAACGGTTCTTGGTGAATACACCCGACACCGTGGCTGTTTCCGCCAGGCGCATGACCAGCAAATCCTTGCGATCGGCTTTGCGAATGCCCGCCTCCGCATGACCCAGTTCGATGCCGGGAACGGCTTTCAGATCGGAAGGATGGGGAATCGGAGAATTGACGGCCAT
>DATMTZ010000258.1:0-5967 GCA_035563975.1 Oxalicibacterium sp.
GCCGCGTCGACGCGCTGGTGGTACCAATCGACTGCTTCCAGCTCTTCCATCAGCGACATGATCGCCCGATGCAGATCCATGGTTTCGGACGACAGTTTGTCGAGCGGTTCGTGATAGCCCTCGCTTGCCATGCGCATGCTCCTCTCGGTTCCGGTTAGACGCGAAGCGCCCTGGCGCCTCATCGTCGATCGGATTGCAGATGCGTACAGAACGAGATAATTCAAGGGCTGGGATGGCTCGGCTGCGGGTCATGCGACGGAGCAATGCATGACACGTGCAAGGCATACGTCTGCTTTCGCCTTTCCTGCGTCGTGCACGGCATGCCGCCCGCCTAAGCGGGCCCGGCCTACGCGGCTCGATAAATCAACGCCGCTGCTTCGGCGGCGATCCCTTCTTCGCGGCCGAGGTAGCCAAGTTTCTCATTCGTCTTCGCCTTGATGTTTACCTGATCGGTGGCGACGCCGAGGTCGGAAGCAATGTTGGTGACCATAGCGGGAATGTGCGGCGCCATCTTCGGCTTTTGCGCAATAATCGTGGCGTCGATATTGCCTACCGCAAACCCTGCCGCCTTTACACGCTTCACCGCTTCGCGCAGCAACACGCGGGAATCGGCGCCGGCGAACTCGACCGCGGTATCCGGAAAATGCCGGCCGATATCTCCCAGCGCGGCCGCACCGAACAGGGCGTCGGTGATCGCATGCAGCAGCACGTCCGCATCTGAATGGCCGAGCAGGCCGGTGGCATGCGGAATCGTCACGCCGCCAATGATCAGCTTGCGGCCCTCCACCAGCGCGTGACAATCGTAACCCTGGCCGATGCGGAAAGGCGGCTGCGAAGTGGTATTGCTCATGCAAGTCCTTTTAAAAACAGTTCGGCCAGCGCCAGATCCTGCGCCATCGTGATCTTGAAGTTGCGCGGGCTGCCTTCCACCAGCTTCGGCTTCAATCCGAGCGCTTCGACGGCGGATGCTTCATCGGTCACCGCCTCGCTGGCCGCCAGCGCGCGCTGCAGCAAGGCATACGGGAACATCTGCGGCGTCTGCGCGCTCCACAGGCGCTCGCGCGCCACAGTCGTATCGATGCGCTGTGCGCCGTCGGCGCGCTTCAGCGTATCGACCACCGGCAGGGCCAGCAGGCCGCCGACCTCGTCGTCCCGCAGCGCATCGATCAGCCTGTCGATCAATGCGGATGTCAGGCCGGGGCGGGCCGCATCATGCACCAGCACGCAATCTTCGTCCGCCACGATGCCGCGCATCGCCTGCAGTCCGTTCAGCACCGACTGCTGACGGGTGGCGCCGCCGGCATGCAATACCGTCACATTGGCATAAGCTCCAGCCGCCATCAGTGCACCGATATGCGGATCGCCGTCGCTCACCACCACGAAAGTATGCGCGATCGCGGCAGCCGACGAGAAGGTATCGAGCACGTGCTGCAGCACCGGCTTGCCGGCGAGCGTCAGATACTGTTTGGGAATATCAGCGCCCATGCGCGTGCCTGTGCCGGCAGCGGGAATCAAGGCGAAATGGTGTCGCGCGGATGCGCGTCGCGAAGTCATGATGGAAACGGGAATGCGCAGTGCGCTGTATTGTCAGAAGCCGATCGACAGCAGAGACGCTGTCCGACCGGTGCAAGGGCTTGGTTTATAATCTCATCAACCATTTTCACTGTCAAATCGGAAACTTCGCGGAAAAACCGTTTGCGCGGATATACCGCTTTGCGCTGCATGACTTCGATGTCACTACTTGATGTCAGTTGATCTGAACTCCCTTCTTCCCAAACCCGGTTCCCGTTTCGTTCTTCCCGCGTTGCACGGTTCCTCGGATGCGTTCGTGCTCGCGCAAGCTGCGCTCGAACTTGCGACGCAAAAGCGCATGCTCGTCATCGTCGCTGCGAACCCCGGCGATGCACAACGATTATTGACGGAGATTCCGTGGTTTCAGAATGGCGCGCATGGAACATTGCGTTGCCACCTGCTGCCAGACTGGGAAACGCTGCCTTACGACGCCTTCTCGCCGCACCAGGACCTGGTATCCGAACGGTTGGCCACGCTTTACGAAGTCCAGACCGGACAATGCGACGTGCTGATCGTGCCGGCCACCACGGCGCTGCTGCGCATGGCACCGCCCTCCTTCCTCGCCTCCTACACCTTCTTCTTCAAGCAGGGCGAAACGCTTGATGAAGCGCGCCTGAAATCGCAACTGCAGCTGGCCGGCTACACGCCGGTCAAGCAAGTGATGTCGCCCGGCGAATATTCGGTGCGCGGCGGCCTGATCGATCTGTTCCCGATGGGCTCGGTCTTGCCCTACCGCATTGATCTGTTCGGCAACGTGATCGACACCATCCGCACCTTCGATGCCGATTCGCAACGTTCACTGTATCCGGTGAAGGAAGTACGCCTGCTGCCGGCGCGCGAATTTCCGATGGACGAGGAAGCGCGCACTGCCTTCCGCGGCCGCTGGCGCGAGGTATTCGAAGGCGATCCGAGCCGCTCCGTCATCTACAAGGATATCGGCAACGGCATTGCGTCCGCCGGCATCGAGTACTACCTGCCGTTGTTCTTCGAAGAAACCAGCACGCTGTTCGACTACCTGCCAGCCGATGCCAGCTTCGCGTTGATCGGCGACATCGACGACGCGATCCGGCGCTTCTGGAGCGACACGCAGACGCGCTACCAGTTCCTGAAATCCGACCGCGAGCGCCCTGTGCTGGCGCCGCAGCAAATCTTTCTGTCGGACGAGCAGTTCTATACCCTTGCCAAGCCTTTCGGCCGCTGGGTCATCCAGAAACCGCAACAGGCATCCGAGCTGTCTTCGCCCTTGCCCGATATCGCGGTCAACCGCCGCGCCGACGATCCGCTCGTCAACCTGCGCAGTTACCTGCTGCAAACCGGCAAGCGCGTGCTGATCTGCGCCGAGACCAACGGACGCCGCGAAACACTGCAGCAGTATTTCAACGAATACGATCTGTCGCTTGCGGTGGCCGAAAGTTTTGGCGACTTCGCGACCGCATCGGCAAAGCTGATGCTCGGCGTCGCGCCGCTGCATGCCGGTTTCGAGCTCGGCGGCGAACTTGGCGATCTGGCGTTCATCACCGAAACCGAGTTGTACGCCGGCTCCGGCCGCCGCGTCGGCAACCGCAAGCAGGAAGGCGCAACACAGGTCGAGGCGATGGTGCGCGACCTGTCGGAATTGAAAATCGGCGATCCGGTCGTGCACGCGAACCATGGCATCGGCCGCTACATGGGCCTGCTCAGCATGGACCTCGGTGAAGGCGAAACCGAATTCCTGCATCTCGAATATGCGAAGGACACCAAGCTCTACGTCCCGGTCTCGCAACTGCACGTAATCTCGCGCTACTCCGGCGCCTCGCCCGAAGATGCGCCGCTGCATACGCTTGGCTCCGGCCAGTGGGAAAAGGCCAAGCGCCGCGCCGCCGAAAAAATCCGCGACACCGCAGCCGAACTGCTGAACCTCTATGCGCGCCGCGCACTGCGCGAAGGCCACGCCTTCCAGTATTCCGCGCATGACTACGAAGCATTCGCGGAAAGCTTCGGCTTCGACGAAACTGCCGACCAGGCCGCGGCGATCAACGCCGTGATCCAGGACATGACCAGCGGCCGGCCGATGGACAGGCTGATCTGCGGCGACGTCGGCTTCGGCAAGACAGAGGTTGCGCTGCGCGCCGCCTTCGTCGCCGTCATGGGCGGCAAGCAGGTGGCGATCCTGGCGCCGACCACGCTGCTGGCCGAGCAGCACGCGCAGACCTTCGCCGATCGCTTTGCCGACTGGCCGGTGAAGATTGCCGAACTGTCGCGCTTCCGCACCGGCAAGGAAGTGGCCAGCGCCATCAAATCAATGGAAGACGGCACGCTGGACATCGTGATCGGCACGCACAAGCTGCTGTCGCCGGAAGTGAAATTCTCGCGTCTCGGCCTCGTGATCATCGACGAGGAACATCGTTTCGGCGTGCGGCAAAAAGAAGCGCTGAAAGCCTTGCGCGCAGAAGTCGATGTGCTGACGCTGACCGCGACGCCAATCCCGCGCACACTCGGCATGGCGCTGGAAGGCTTGCGTGATTTTTCCATCATCGCGACCGCGCCGCAGAAGCGGCTGGCGATCAAGACCTTCGTGCGCAGCGAAAATGACGGCGTGATCCGCGAAGCCTGCCTGCGCGAACTGAAGCGCGGCGGCCAGGTGTACTTCCTGCACAATGAAGTCGAGACCATCGAGAACCGCAAGGCGATGCTGGAAGCGTTGCTGCCGGAAGCGCGGATCGGCGTCGCGCACGGACAGCTGCACGAGCGCGACCTGGAAAAGGTGATGCGCGATTTCGTCGCACAGCGCTTCAATGTACTGCTGTGCACCACTATCATCGAAACCGGCATCGATGTACCGAGCGCCAACACGATCGTCATGCATCGCGCCGACAAGTTCGGCCTGGCGCAGTTGCATCAACTGCGCGGGCGCGTTGGCCGTTCGCACCACCAGGCGTATGCTTACCTGCTGGTCAATGACGTGCAAGGCCTGACCAAGCTGGCGCAACGGCGGCTGGATGCGATCCAGCAAATGGAAGAGCTGGGCAGCGGCTTCTATCTTGCGATGCACGATCTGGAAATCCGCGGCGCCGGCGAGGTGCTCGGTGAGAATCAGTCAGGCGAGATGACGGAAATCGGCTTCCAGCTGTACTCGGACATGCTGAATGAAGCGGTGCGCGCGTTGAAGAACGGCAAGGAACCCGATCTTGCTGCACCGCTGTCGTCCACCACAGAGATCAACCTGCACGTGCCGGCGCTGTTGCCGGAAACCTACTGCGGCGACGTGCACGAACGACTGTCAATCTACAAGCGGCTGGCGAACTGCAGCACCCAGGATGCGGTCAACGAATTGCAGGAGGAATTGATCGACCGCTTCGGCAAGCTGCCCGAGGCTGCGCAGGCGCTGGTGGAAACGCATCGCCTGCGCGTCGCCGCGAAGCCGCTCGGCATCGTCAAGATCGATGCGCATGCGGAATCGGCCACACTGCAGTTCGAGCCGAATCCGCCTGTCGATGCGATGCGCATCATTGAACTGATCCAGAAAAACCGTCATATCAAGCTGAACGGCCAGGACAAGCTGCGCATCACCGCCAGCATGCCGGACCTGGCGGCGCGTGCCGCGCAGATCAAGAGCACCATACGCGCGCTTGGCGCCTAGCATTATTTACCGTTACGAATCATGAATCTCATCCTGCAAGGCCTGACAACACAACGCGGCGTCATCGAACAGATCGCGAGCCTGGCGCGTCCGCGCCTGATTGCGGCAATCGACGAGCACACCTACCGCTGTGAAGACATTTCATACAACGACGAAGTGAAGGCGCAGATCGACGTCGCTGCCTGGGCCGCGCAGCTGGACTACGCCTTCCTCGACCGCAAACGCGCGCTATCGGACTTCAAGCTGCTGGTAATGGATATGGATTCGACGCTGATCACGATCGAATGCATCGACGAGATCGCCGACATGCAGGGCTTGAAGCCCCAGGTGGCCGAAATCACCGAAGCGGCGATGCGCGGCGAGATCGAATTCCGCGAAAGTCTGCTGCGCCGCGTCGCCCTGCTGGAAGGCTTGGATGCGAGCGCATTGCAGCGCGTGTACGACGAACGCATGAAACTGTCACCCGGCGCAGAAACCATGCTGCGCGCGGTCAAGGCAGCGGGCCTGAAGACGTTGCTGGTCTCCGGCGGATTTACCTTCTTCACCGATCGCATCCGCGAACGCCTTGGACTCGATTTTGCGCATGCCAACCGACTCGAAATTGCCGGCGGCAAATTGACCGGGCGCGTCGAAGGCGGCATTGTCGATGCGGAGGAAAAGATGCGTACCGTCGAACGCATCTGCCAGGAAATGAACATCCCGGTCGCGCAAACCATCATCATGGGCGACGGCGCCAATGACCTGAAAATGATGAACATCGCCGGCCTGTCGGTGGC
>DATMTZ010000259.1:0-3613 GCA_035563975.1 Oxalicibacterium sp.
TCCTTTCTACATCAAGCGGATGAACTGTCGATGCCGAATGCACGCCGTTCCTTTCTGGGCCAATCCGGCCTGCTACTGTCCGGCGCAGCGGTTGCGCTGCTGGCCGGCCGCGATGCGATGGCGGCCAGCAAAGGCGGCGAACCGACGGCGGCCGATGTGCGTATTCTCAATACGGCGCTCGGCGCCGAGCTCGAAGCGATCGCCGCTTATCAGGTGGGCGCAGAAAGCGGCTTGCTGCAAAAGCCGGCACTCGACCTGGCCGTGGCCTTCCAGGGACATCACAAGGCGCATGCAGACCTGCTGGAAAAAACCATCTCCAAACTCGGCGGTCAGGCGGTCGAAGCCAAAAAGGCCTACACTTTCCCTACCGACAAACTGAAGTCGCAAGCCGATGTGCTGCGCTTTGCCGCAATGCTGGAAAAAGGCGCGGTCAGCGCCTATCTCGGCGCCGTGCCGTTGTTCGGCAACCGCGAGCTGGCACAAGCCGCCGCCAGCATCCTCGGCGACGAGGCGATGCATTGGGCGGTGCTGCGCAATGCGCTTGGCGAAGCGCCGGTACCCTCGGCCTTCATGTCGTAGAGGCGCATTGATGAAGACGCTGGCTGCTTTGGCATTTGGCATCTGCGCCGCGGCCGCAATGGCGTCGACCGGCGTACCGCCGCTGCCGGCACAGATCAAGGCCGGCGAAGCCGTGTATAGCCGCTGCCTGGCCTGCCACGCGCTCGCGTATGATCGCACCGGTCCTCGCCATTGCGGCCTGTTCGGCCGGCGCGCAGGCAGCGTCAAGGGATTCGCGTATTCCGAGGCAATGAAGAAATCGGATATCGTGTGGAATGCAAGAACGCTGGACCGCTTCCTCGCCAACCCGACCGCAGTAGTACCCGGCACCACGATGACCTATGCCGGCATAACAGACGCCGCAGAACGACGCGACCTGATCGCTTATTTAAAACACGTCAACGACACCCCCGAGTGCAAACAATGAAACTGATTCCCGCCACCGACGACCACGCCTCGCACGACAAATCCTGCTCGCACGCGCATCCGGCAGGCACCGCGTCCCATACCGAATTCTCGGAGCAGGACTGGCGCCGGCTGCTGCAGCATCTAGGCGAAGATCCCGACCGCCAGGGCTTGCTCGATACGCCCAAGCGCGTCGAAAAGGCATGGAAGCACTGGACCGCGGGCTACAGCCAGGACCCGGCGGATATCCTGAAGGTATTCGAGGACGGCGCCGAGCAGTACAACGAGCTGATCATCGTGCGCAACATTCCCGTTTACAGCCATTGCGAACACCACCTGGCGCCCTTCTTCGGCACGGCGACGATCGGCTACACGCCGAACGGCAAGATCGTCGGTCTTTCCAAGCTGACGCGGCTGGTCGATTGTTTCGCCCGCCGCCTGCAGGTGCAGGAACGCCTGACGATCCAGATTGCGGAAACGCTGATGCAGCACGTCGCGCCATTGTCCGTCGGCGTGCTGATCCAGTGCCGCCACATGTGCATGGAGAGCCGCGGCATCCAGACGCTCGGCGAAGAAACCGTGACCTCCGCGCTGCTCGGCGAGATGCGCACCAATCTCGGCTTGCGCAACGAGTTTCTGACGCTGGCCAAAGGGCTGAAGTAATGCATTTATAATCGCCCGCATCGAGGCAGCCGATCGGAGCGTGCAATGAAACCGGCAGAACAGCAGCAAAAGAAGATGTCCTTCTTCGCAACATTGGGCGCAGTGTTCTGGTCCTTCATCGGTTTGCGCCGCCGCGCCGACTACGAAAAAGATGTGACGGGACTGAACCCGGTCTATGTCATCGTCGCCGCGCTGATCGGCGTCGCGATCTTTATCGGCATCCTGCTGACGGTGGTGTCGCTGGTGCTGCGCTAGGCATCCATCGCACAGAAGACGAACGGTGTTCGTTTTTTTTCGCTCTTGCACCAAGGCAAGCTGGCACAAGCCTTCGCCACTGCAACAATCTGCGCGCATGGCAATCAAACCGTCTTTGTCACACAGGACGGTTCCCATGCGCAGCAAACTCATCAACAACGACAGTCTGAAAACCTACGCCCTGATCCTGGAAACCGGGGAGGAAGTCGTTTCGCAACTGAAGCGCTTTGCCCAGGAAAACCAGTTGTCGGCCAGCCGCATCACGGCAATCGGCGCCTTCAGCAGCGTGACGCTCGGCTATTTCAACTGGACCAGCAAGGAATACGAGCCGATCCAGATTCACGAACAGGTAGAAGTACTGTCATTGATCGGCGACATCGCGATGCAGGAAGGCGAGCCTGCCACGCATATCCACGTCGTAGTCGGAAAACAGGACGGCAGTGCGCATGGCGGACACTTGCTGCATGCCTACGTGCGGCCAACGCTGGAAGTCATCCTCGACGAGGCGCCGGCGCATCTGCAACGCTCCTTCGATTCCAGCAGCGGAATCGCCTTGATCAAGCTGGAGGAATGAACGTGTAAAAAATGCCGGCGTATTGTGCAAAGGTTCGCCGCGAAAAGCCTGTTTCAGCCTGTGCGTGTAGGAAATGATGACGACTTGCAAATGACGTGGAACAACGGTGCCGATATGCACTCTCATCCATGCAATCATTCACAACAAGGAGCGCATCATGAAAAAAATTCTGACCATTTGCCTGACCCTCGCGTTTGCCGCCCTGACCGCAGCGTGCTCGTCGACACCCACGTCGCGCGGCACGGGCCAGGTGTTTGACGATGCCACCATCACGGCAAAAGTCAAAACGCAAATCGCGCATGACAACAGTATCGGACAGGCAGCTGCCATCAATGTCGACACCTATCGCGGCGTCGTTTCGCTGGCCGGCTTCGTCGACAACAGCAAGCAGGCCGACGCTGCAGTCAAGGCAGCTCGCACCGTGGAAGGCGTGAAGGAAGTGAAGAACAACCTGCAAGTCAAACCTTCGGGCAAGTAAGCCGATCGCAGGTCGTCAGCCACCCGCTCGCTTGTGCGACGGGTGGCTTTGCATTTTCCGGGAGATATTCGTGTGGCGCCTATGTGAAACGCCGCGGCATCCGCGACGCTACACCGCGACGCGGCGCTGAGCATGCGGCTGTTCGCCGTCAACGAGCAACTGTGGTTCGTAAATCAGCCGGTCCTTGCCGGTCACCAGCAGAAAGTGTTTGCCGGTGCAGCGCGCCAGCAGCGTCATGCCGACCTTCTGCGCCACCATGTGGCCCATCTGCGTGGTGCCGGAACGCGACATCAGGAAAGGGATACCCATCTGCGCGCTCTTGATCACCATTTCGGATGTCAGGCGGCCGGTGGTGTAAAACACCTTGTCCCCGCCGGCGACGTCATTGAGCCACATCAGACCGGCGATCGAGTCGACCGCGTTGTGGCGGCCGACATCCTCGATGAAATACTGCAGTTCGCCCTCTGATGAAAACAGGCCGCAGCCATGCACCGAGCCGGCCTTCGCGTAGATGGAATCCTGCGTGCGGATGGTGTTGACGACCCTGTACAGCGTCGATTGCTTCAGGCGCGCCTCCGGCGGCAGCACGATGTTGTCGAGTTCGTCCATCAGGTTGCCGAAGATCGTGCCCTGGCCGCAGCCGGTCGTGACAACCCGCTTCGCGGTACGCTCCTCGATGT
>DATMTZ010000260.1:0-5496 GCA_035563975.1 Oxalicibacterium sp.
GGCGCCGCGCCTGCAACCCCGGCTGCGCCAACCGGTTCCATCAGGCGATTGACCATGGTTGCGATATCGAGCGCCATCGCATAGTGGACCGGAATGATTTCCGGTTCGCTGGCGACCGGCAGGTCGAGCGAGGCGATGATCTTGCCGATACGGCGCAGGTTGTCGCCGTAGTCGGTCACAATCAAGGTGTTGTTGCTCGGGTTGGCGCTGATCGAGTTGTTCGGCGAAATCAGCGGCCGCAGCATCGGCACCAGGTTGGCCGCGGATTCGTAGTTCAGCCGGAAGATCTGGGTGGCGATCTGGTCGCCGCGCACATGCGAGGTGGTCGCCGCCGCCTGCAGCTTGGCATCGGCTTCCGGCACGATCTTCGAAAACCCATCGCCCGGCACCACCGCATAGCCCTGCAGACGCAGCGTCGAGGTCAGCAGGCGCATTGCCTGCTCGCGCGTGACAGGTCCGTCCGACACCAGGTTGATGGTGCCCCGCACGCGCGGATCCAGGATGAAGGTCGTGTTCGTGTACTGGCCGACGGCCGACACTACCGATTCGATATCGGCGCCGACAAAATTCAGGCCGACCTTGTCGCCGGTGCCGTTCTGCGCGTAACCGGGCAAGGCCGATACGGCCCAGCAAAGCGCGCACATCAGCAGCAATTGCAGCAGGCGTTGCGGCGACCGCCAGCAGCAATCGAAGGCGAGCCAAGAACGGCGACCGGGATCATCAGGGATTGCATTCCTCATTGCCGCTCCTCTTCTGCTTTAGTCAGCGTCACGCTTGCCTTTGCCATCTCGCCCTCTGCCGGAATATCGATCTGCGCCTCGCTCACCGACAACTGCTGTCCCTGCGCCTGTTCCAGCCATGCGATCAAACCCGCCGGCGGCACCGATGCGAATTGCAGGCGCATGCCGCGTTCGCTGACGTCGACGCCGGCAGCGCTCAAGCCTGCTGCTTTCAGCGACGCATCGACCGATTCGCGCGTCAGCGCAATCGGTGCCGGCGGTTCGCCTTCAGCCGCCGCTTCGCGTGGCGGCGTGGCGGGCTGGCGCGACAGCTGCTGCGCCAGTTGCCGCATCTGCGCCGCCTGCTGCCGCAGCAAGGGCAGGCTCTTGCGCAGGGAATCCGTGCCGCTTACCGCAGGGTCGATCGTCAACGCATACAAGGCGCCGAACACGCATACCGCCAGCGCCGTGATCAGCATGCTGCGTTCGCGCCGGTTGCGCGCCTTCCAGAACGCATTCCATGCGTGACTCATGCGGCGCAGAGAGTCCTTTGCTGTCATGGCGCATTCCTGATCTGCCACATATCCTGTCCGTTCTGCGATACCGCCAGCCCCTGTGCGCGCAAGGCCGGTTGCAGCTTTTCCATCGTCGCTTCATTGCCTGCATGCAAGCCGATGCCAAGGCTGCGCTCGCCATAACTGAGGTGTGCAATCGCAGGCGCCGGCGGCGAACCGGTTTCGGCGCTCCACACGCTGCCGAAACGCGCCAGCAGCGCCAGGAAGCTGTCCGGCGTCAGCTCGCCGGCGGGGCCGCCGCTGGCGACGTGCCGCCGCATCTGCAGCAAGGGGTCGATCACCACCGTGTCGTGCGGGAAGGCCTTGCGATAGGTCTGCATCATCTCCGCACGCAACTGCGCCGCCTCCCGCCGCATCTGCCACCATTCGATGTTCAAGCCCGCGATATTGACGAGCATGAAGACGAACAGCAGCACCGCGATCATGCGGCGGCTGCGCCAGTCGCTGTGCCGCGCGCTCGCTGCATTCGGCGCATCGGCCAGCAGGTTCATCTGCACCCTGCCCGTACCCTTGATCCAGTGCCCCCAGCTGTCTTCCCGCAGTTCGATGCGCGCCGCCTGCGCCGCGGCCTCTTCGCTCCGGACGCCGAATGCGCTCAGCGCATCGCGATAGGCATCCAGACGATAGCCCGGGACATACAGCCTGATCCGTGCAGTGGGCAACATTGCGATGATCGATTCCAGCACCTGCGTCGCATGCGTTGCGGATTTGGCACTGCCCGCAGCCAAATGCAAACCGAATCCTTCGTCTGGCGACAGCCGCAACGCGATATCGCGTTCGTCCGCAGAGATTGCGACGGCTGCCGCATCCGGTTCAGCTGCGAGACACAGTTGCGTCGGCACCGCCACCACTGCAGAGCCGCCGTAGCCCGCGACAGTGCGCGCGATCAGTTCCAGCCAGCCGCGCTGCATGACGGCAACCGTGCACATGCCATCCTCCACCGGCGACGGCACGAACACGCATTCATCGGGATCCGACAGCAGGCGGTCCTCCAGCAGATTGGGTAGCGCGCGCTGCAACTGCGCCGCGGAAAGCGGCGGCACGCGGATGCGCAAGACCGTCACGTCGCTCGCGGCGATCATCAGCACCAGGCGGCGCGCGTCCGAAATTTCACCAGCCAGTTCGGACAACGGCTCGATGCCACTGATCAGCCTGCCGTCGGCGCGCGTATAGGCGCATGGCAGGTCGACCCAGTGCTGGACCTCGTCCGCAGCGGCGTGCGGCGGCATGCGGATGATCAGCGTGCTCATGAGATTTCTCCGTCGCGCCGCCACAGCACCCGCGCCTGTCCGCTGTCGCGCTGGATCAGCGCCTGCGTCTGCAAGGTGGCGCGGCCGATGCGCACGTCGCCGTTTACCAGGAAGAAATGGCTGGCAAAGGTGATCTGGCCGCTCGGCTCCGGCAGATTGCGTCTTTGCATACGATTGGAAAAATCGGCGGCGTCGCGGAAATAGGCGCGCCGGCGTTCCGCCACCAGCGCGGTCGCTTCCGCCAGCGGTATGGCGTACAGCGCGGCGATGACTTCGGCCGGCGCGGTGTTCACATTGATCGGCGTGGATTCCGGCAACACGACCACCAAGCCGCGCAAGCGCCGCAGCATGCTGCTGTTGAAGCCGGGAATAGCGAGCAGGTCGTCGAGTTGCCACAGGCGCATGCGCGCCCGACCGCTCGCATTGCTGCGTTGCAGCTCGGCGATCGCCTGAGCGCTTGCCTGCGCCAGTTGCGCGCCGATGTTCTGGCCGCGCAACAGGCGGGCGAAGGTCGCGGTCTCGATCGCGTCGATCTGCCCTTCGTCGCTCAGGTTGGTGAGATTGAAGCGTCCCTGCGCATCGATCAGCGTGCCCTGCAACACCGCCTGCGCAGCATCGCTGGATGCCGGCGGCGCGCTCAGCGGACGCGACCACGCTTCGCCTTCGTAGTCGATGCTCGACACGCGGTCGTCATCGACCAGCAGCTGCTGCGCCCGGTCCAGCATGTCGCGTAGCTGCCACTCCTCCTGTATCCGTAGCCGCTGATTGTCGACCAGCCGAATTTGAACCTGCTGCTGCCAGAACAGGCCGGCCACGATGCTGACCGCCAGTGCCGTCATCAGCAAGGCGGTCACCACCGCGACGCCGCATTGCCGCCGGCGCATCATGCGGCCCCCAGCAGGAATAGCCGGCGCACCGCGCCTGCGCCGCGTCCCATCTGCAGAATCACCTCCACTCCGCGCGCCGGCTGCGCTGGTGAAATCTGCGACTGCCATCCGCGCCCCCACGCGCGCAAACTCATCGCATGCACATCGCCCTGCAAGGGTAAATCGATGCCCCCTTCGGCCTGCTGCAGGAAACGCTGCAATGCCGGCAGGTCGCGCGAGACGGGCGAGACGCGCCGCTTCAGCATGCCGCCGGCGACGTAGTACACGACGGCCTGTAACTGCGTCGGCTGCTCCGGCGTGAACACGTTGCGGACCAGCGCGAGGCGATCAGGCTGGATCTGCAGCGCCACGATCGGGCCGATTGCGTCCGCACCGGCAAGCTGTGCGCAATCGTCCTGCATCTGGGCAAAGCTGCGCTGCAGCGCGCGCAGTTGCTGCATCGAATCGGTGAGCGCGCTGCGCGAGCGCAGCATGCCGTCCATGCTGCGCCAGCCAAGCACCGCGATCATGGCGAGGATGCCGATCGCGATCAGCATTTCGACCAGCGTAAATCCGTGCATGCGCTCAGCTGCCATTGCGCACCACATGGGCGAGATCGGCGAGCGCGCGTTGCGGCCGGCCGGCTTCGTGCACGGTAAGCTTCACGTGACGGAAATGGACGTTCGGCGTAGCGCTGACCTGCTCGGTGCAGATCAATTGCAAGTCGGCCTGCGGACAGGAAAAGCTGCGTTCGCCCAGGGCAGGAGCAACGCCGTTCAAGCGAATCTGCACCAGGCGGTTTTCCGCCGCCCACGTCGCCAGCGTTGCAGTGCGCAAGGCTTCGCTGTTTTGCGTCAGGCTGCCGATCGCGCGCAGGCTTGCGCCCAGCGCGGTAGCGACAATCGCCAACGCCACCAGCACTTCCAGCAGCGTGAAGCCGTTGCCAAACATGCTGGCAATCCGGGATGGTCTGCAGCGGGCGCGCATGTCATTCCACCGTGTAGTGACCGAGTCCGTCGGCGCGAATGCCGGCCGTGGCCGCATTCGCGGAAAGCGACAGCAAGAATGGCATTCCGACAGGCCGCGGTTCGAACACGATGCGCACGATGCCGTCGCCACCGCCGTTCGGCACCGCCCGCAGCGTTACCGGCGGCCGTGAGAACATCCGCCCGCGCAGCAGATCGTCGCCGGCGAGTGGAGACCATGCGCCTTGCCGGCGCACCAGAAAACGGTAACGCTGTGCATCCGCTTCAAACAGGATCGGCCGATTTTGCAGAATGGCCTCGTCGCTTGCCAACTGCATCAGCGCCGCCACGCGCCGCGCGTCATCCTGCAGCGCGCGGCTGTCGTTCGACCCCAGCGACAAGGAAGCCAGGCCGAGCGTGATGCCCGCGATCGCGATCACGAGCAGCAATTCCATCAGGGTGAAGCCGGTTTGCACCGGCACAGTTCGGGCCCGCGACGGGGTCAGCGTCACAATTGCCATGACCCGATATCGGCATCGCTGCCCGCGCCCCCGGGCTGGCCGTCGGCCCCATAGGAAAAGACGTCCACTTCACCGTGCACGCCAGGCGCCAGATACTGATATGCGTTGCCCCATGGATCTTTCGGCAGGCGCTCCAGATAGCCCCCCTCCTTCCAGCCGGGGGCTGCCGGGCCGGACTGCGGCCTGCTGACCAGCGCCGCCAGTCCCTGGTCGGTGCTCGGGTAACGATGATTGTCGAGCCGGTACAGCTTCAGCGCCTGCATGATGGTCGCAATATCCTGCCGCGCCGCAGTAATGCGCGCGTCGTCGGTACGTCCCATCAGTTTGGGCACGACCAGTGCGGCCATGATGCCCATGATGACCACCACCACCATGATTTCTATCAGGGTGAAGCCGGCCTTGGCGCGTCGGAAGAAAACAGGACTTGGAGAAAAAGAAGACATAGGCGCGCCCCGATGAATAGTGATGAAAGCGCGCCGGAAACTTGGAGTGCGACCCCGCGCGCTATGCCGTTATGACCGGACGCGCAAGGTTTTGTTTCATAAAAAACAATGTCGATCATTCAATTGTGAATTTGTATACATAAAATTTGTAACAAAT
>DATMTZ010000261.1:0-7774 GCA_035563975.1 Oxalicibacterium sp.
CTGGATGGCAAAGGGTCGCTCGCGGGTCTGGGGCATCTCGGTTCGGCCAGGCAGTGGAGCCCCGCAATCGTTGCAAAGTGGTTCTTCGGCAGGCCTGACGATCGCTTCCGTCCATTCGTGGGACTTGGCGCTACCTATGTCTGGTATTCGGACGTCAACCTGTCGAACTCCTTGGTTGGACAAGTAACAGGTGGTGCGCCGGGCGGTAGCGCTTCAGCCGACCTCAGCTCTTCCTGGGCGCCAGTCGCCAATCTTGGCATGGTGTACAACATCGACAAGCGGTGGTCGATCGGCTTGTCGGTTTCGTACATTCCGCTCGACACCGATGCCAAGATCACCGGACGCGTCGGCAATACCGTGGTCAGTCGTTCGCGTACCAACCTGACACTCGATCCGCTCGTGACCTTTTTGTCTGTCGGTTACCGCTTCTAGTTTGCACGGCGCGAGCCATGCGCTCGCGCCGGTGTCAGCGCGATGTAAGCATTGCAAAAGTTAAATTTCGTTTCTCACGCCTCGTCCGCTCCGGTTCTCCGATGTCTGCGCGCAACAAAGCGCGCGATCGCTTATGTCGGCGAAAAATCTGCCGTATAAGCAGTTATGATGTTTCCGTAAGGAACATGGAGCGAGCGCAAAATGAAGAAACCCATCCACCTTCTCAACAAACTTGACGTCGGCGCACGCCTCGCCGTCGTTTCTTTCGCATTGATGGCGCTGGTTTTCGGCCTGTTCGTATGGGTCATCGGCCTTGCCACGTCGCGCATGCTGGAACAACGGGCGGCCGATCATGTGATCGCGACCGGCAAGGCCGTTGCCGGTCTGTCCAGCGATCCGGCTGCATTGCATGAGCGCATCCTTGCGCTGAACGTGGGCAACGCGGGCAAGTATTACGTGATCAATGCGGCACCGGGCGCGGACTACGGCAAGGTGCTGATCGACGCGCGCCGCGAAGGACAAAATATCCTTGCAGACAAAAGCGCGAATGGCGCCGAGTATGTGAAGGAAATGCTGCAGAAGAGGGAAGGCACGATTCGCTACGATTCCGCCTCCGACAACAGCAGCCGCATGAAACTGGCGGCATTCACCACCATATCGGACCGCAACTGGCTGGTGGTCGGCGAAACCTATGTGGACGAATTTACCGGCGAGGCAACGCACCTGCGCAATGTGGCCGCGCTGGCGGCATTCGCGGCGCTGCTTGTTCTGGCCGGCCTGCTTTATCTCGTCATTCGCAACGCGGTCAGCCGCCCGCTCAAACTGGCGACCGATGCGGCGAGCAGGCTGGCGACCGGCGACCTGACGGTGCATATCGACGCCACGCGTTCGGATGAAATCGGCCGCCTGCTGGATGCGGTCAACAGCATTGGACAGGGGCTGGCGAACGTCATCTGGAATATCCGTCACGGCACCGAATTGCTGCATTCGGCGACGAATGAAATTGCCGTCGGCAACCAGGACCTGTCGGTACGCACCGAACAGCAGGCCGGTTCGCTGGAAAAAACGGCATCCTCGATGGAGCAGATGACGTCGACGGTGAAGGAAAATGCCGATAACGCCAACCAGGCCAATCGCCTTGCACGCACCGCGTCGGAAGTCGCGATCCAGGGCGGTGACGTGGTGGCGCAAGTGGTGCACACGATGAACTCGATCGAGCAGTCTTCGAAGAAGATCGTCGACATCATCAGCGTGATCGATGGCATCGCATTCCAGACCAATATCCTTGCATTGAACGCTGCAGTCGAGGCGGCGCGTGCCGGCGAACAGGGGCGCGGCTTTGCCGTCGTCGCCACCGAGGTGCGGAACCTGGCGCAGCGCAGTTCCGCCGCGGCGCGCGAAATCAAGGCGCTGATCGAAACCTCGGCGAATAACGTACAGGAAGGCAGCAAGCTCGTCGAACAGGCCGGCACCACGATGGGCGAGGTCGTCACCAGCATCAAGCGCGTGTACGACATCATGGGCGAGATCAGCACCGCCAGCCACGAGCAGAGCGTCGGCATCGAACAGGTCAACGAGGCGATGTTGCAGATGGACCAGAACACGCAGCAGAATGCTGCGCTGGTGGAGCAGGCCGCCGCCGCCGCTGAATCGCTGCGCAGCCAGACGACCGAGCTCAACAATATCGTCGGCGTCTTCAAACTGAAGACGGCCAGCCACGGCACCAAGGACGAGGCGGTGAAAATGGTGAAGCGCGCGGTCGCCTGGCTGGACAGCAATGGCCGTGAAACGACCTTCGCCGAAATCAGCAACAAGCTGGGCAGGTTCTGTGATCGCGACCTGTACGTGGTGATCTACGACATGCAGGGCCGGAATCTGGCGCACGGCGCCAATCCGGGCAATGTCGGCAAGGACATGATCGATGCCAAGGACGGCGCCGGCAAACCCTATGTCCGCGAGCGTATCGCCATCATCCAGAACCAGGGCGGCGGCTGGCAGGACTACCTGTTCCTGAACCCGGTTTCAAAGCAGATGGAAGAGAAATCGATGTATCTGGAGCGCCATGAAAACCTGATCATCGGTTGCGGCGTCTACAAGCACAAGGGATGAACGAAGGCTGGCAGCTGCGTTCAGCTGCAGTTGCCGCCGCTGCAGATCACAGCAGAATGCCGCGCGCGTAGGCCCAGCCGGTTTGCGGATGCGGGCGATCCTCGCCCGGTTCCACCAGATAGATTTCCGTCACTTCGCGCGGAAAGTATTCCAGGTGCACCCAGAAGTCTTGCGTCTTGCCCTGGTAAGCGGAGCCGGACGCAAGCAGTTCGCCCGAAATCGAATCCTGGCAGGACACGATGCGCACCTGCTCGAATGTCATCTTCTTCATCGTTTTGCTCCTTGTTTCGCTGGCCGCCGCGTGATGCGCCATGACGTACGCGCGCTTACTGCGCCAGCTTGTCGATGATATTGCTCGTGCTGCGTCCCGGCACCACGTCGACCAGCGCGACGCGGCCGCCCCATGATTTCACTTCCTTGCTGCCGACCACCTGTTCCTCGGTGTAGTCGCTGCCCTTGACCAGTACATCGGGTTTGATCGCATTGATCAGGTTCAACGGCGTGTCCTCGCCGAACAGGATCACGGCATCGATTGCTTCCAGTCCCGCCAGTACGCGCGCGCGATCCGCTTCATGGATGACAGGCCGCGTCGGCCCCTTCAAGGTCCGCACCGATTGATCGGTATTCAGGCCGAGCACCAGGCGGTCGCCCATCTTGCGCGCGGCCTCGAGATAAGTGACATGCCCGGCATGCAGCAAATCGAAGCAGCCGTTGGTGAAAACGATTTTTTGTCCGGCCGCGCGCCATGCGTCGATTTGCGTTCGCAGGCTGTCCAGCGTGTGGATCTTGTTGACCTGCGCGGTCGAGTTTTGTGCAACCAGTTCGCGCAGCAATTCTTCGCGCGTGATCGGCACCGTGCCGACCTTGCCGACAACGATGCCGGCCGCGATATTGGCCAGCTGCAGTGCGTCCACATGATTCAAGCCGCTGATCAGGCCCGCAGCCAGCGTCGCAATCACCGTGTCGCCGGCGCCGGATACATCGAACACCTGCTTCGCAGTGGCGGCAATGTGACGGGTTTGCGCAGCATCGATCAGCGAGATGCCTTCCTCGCCGCGCGTCATGGCGATGAAGTCGAGCTCCAGCGTGTTGCGCAGATGCGAGGCCGCATCCAGCAGGGCGGTGGAATCACGCACATCGACCTTGCAGGCGTCCGCCGTTTCGCGTTTGTTCGGCGTCAATGCGGTGGCGCCGCGATACTTGCTGTAGTCGAGTCCTTTGGGATCGACCAGCACGGTAATGCCGGACTGCCGGCAGTGCTGGATGATCTGTTCGCACAGCGATTTGCTCAACACACCCTTGGCATAGTCGGACAGGATGACGACCGCTGGGCGCTGTTCGACCTCGCGCAATACCTGCTGCAGCAACTGTTGCATTTCTTCCGTGCCGATCGGCGCGCGGCTTTCCTGGTCCAGTCGCATCATCTGCTGGTGACCGCTCAGCACGCGCGTCTTGGTCGTGGTGGGCCGCTGCGGTGATTGCACGACAGCCGGCGACGCAATGCCGATCGCGGCCATCATGTCGACCAGCGTCTTTCCGTCTGCGTCCTGGCCTACCACGCCGGCGATGCGGGTCGGAATGCCGAGCATGGCGAGATTGGCGGCGACATTGGCCGCGCCGCCGACGCGATCGTATTGCTGGCGCAGCAGCACGACTGGCACCGGCGCTTCGGGCGAAATGCGCTCGACTTCGCCGATCAGGTAGCGGTCCAGCATCAGGTCGCCGACCACCAGCGCCCAGGCATTCCCGGCGCCGAACTTGTTGCGCACTGCGTCGAGCAAGCGTTCCTGCATGCGATTACTCCGCGTCCATGATTTCGCACAGGCTGTGCGCGACGAACAGATGCGCTTCCTGCACGCGCGCTGTTTCCTTCGCCGGCATGATCAGTTTGTAGTCGCACATCGCGGCCAGTTTGCCGCCGCTGCCGCCGGACAACAGCACGGTGATCGCGCCGATTTGCTTCGCCGCTTCAATCGCCTTCACCACATTGGCGCTGTTGCCGGAAGTCGAAATGCCAACCACCACGTCCTGCGCGTCGCACAGCGCTTCGACCTGACGAGAAAACACTTGGTCGAATCCATAGTCGTTGCCGACCGCCGTCAGGATCGAGGTGTCGGTGGTCAGCGCGATGGCGGGCAGGCCGCGGCGTTCGCGCTTGTAGCGGCCGACGATTTCGGCAGCGATATGCTGCGAGTCGGCGGCGCTGCCGCCGTTGCCCATCAGCAGGATCTTGTTGCCGCGCTGCAGGCAGGTCCGCATCACCTGGCCGACCTTGTCGATTTCAGGCAGCAGGGATGCGAGTTGCGCCATCACGTCCTGGTGATCGGCGAGCGCCTTGCACAGCAATTCGGTGTTGTTCATGGATTGATAGAGGAATGTCGGCCGCGATGGCAATGAAGCAAGATGATACCCGGTCTGAGGCGGGCTGCGCAGCCGTTGCGCAGTCGCTGACTACGCGCGTTCGGCCAATACCTTGCGATAGACGGCGAGATTGCCGTCCACCATGGCATCAATCGAAAATTCGGACAGGATACGGGTACGGCCGGCGGCACCGAAGCGGCGGCGCAGATCGGCATCGTCAAGCAACAATTTCAGCGCGCTGGTCAGCGCTGCTACATCGCCGGGCGGCACGAGCAAGCCGTTCAACCGGTCTTCCACGGCTTCCGGCAAGCCACCGGCGCGGCTGGCGACGATGGGGATGGCAGCCGCGGACGCCTGCAGCAGCGAGACGCCCAGACCTTCCATGTCGGCGGGATGCGCGAGAATGTCCAGCCCGCCCAGCCATTGCGGCAAATCGCTGCGGAAGCCGGCCGTGTGCACCACGCCGCTCAAATTGCGCTGCGAAATGAGATTTTCCAGCTCGGCCTGCAGCGGCCCCTTGCCGAACAGCAGCACCTGCAATTGCGGATGATCGCGGCGCAGCACATCGATTGCATCAATCAGATAGCGATGCCCCTTGCGCGGAATCAGTTGCGCCACCATGCCGATGACGATGGCGTCTGGCGGCAGCCCGAATTCGCGCAAGAATGCGCCGCGATCCACTGCTTTGAGATAAGGCGCGGCATCAACCGCGCTGCGCACGCAGCTGACCTGGCGCGGCGGCACGCCTTCCTGCAACAGTACGCGCCGTATGCCTTCGGAAATCGTGATGACGTGATCAAACAAGCGGTATTTGAGCGCGGCTTGCCAGCGCGGTTCCGGATTGTCGACGCGACGCGACAGCACGCAGGGCGTGCCGGTGAGCCGCGCCGCGATGCCACCCCACAGATCGGCGCCGCGGCGGCTGTGCAAGTGCACGAGATCGGGCCGCTCGGCGCGAATCAGCCGTGCCAGGCGCCAGATCATGCCGATATCGGCATCGCCTGCCATCGCCATCTGGCGGACCGCCGCATTGCCGTGAACAGCAGCGGCGATGTCGGCGCCAATCGGACACGCCAGCACATTGCTGACGCCGCGCGCGGCCAAACCTTCGATGATGTAGGCAACCTGGCGTGCGCCGCCGTAGTAATGCTTGCCGGCTTCGACGTGCAGGATCTTCATGCGCGGCTGTCCATCGCCAGCTGCAATTCGTGCAATACGCGTTCCGGACCGATATCGCGCAGGCAGGTCCACGCGCCGCCGCAGGTCGGCTTGCGCCCGCACGGTGAACAGGAAAGACCCAGCCAGATCACGCGCGCATTACCGCGGCCGGTGATGCTGTACGGACAGGTGGAGCCGAAAATCGCGACGGTCGGCCGCGCGAAAGCGATGCCCATGTGCGTCAGTCCGGTATCGACGCCGATCACGGCGCCGGCATGACGGATCAGCGCAGCGGTTTCGGCGAGGCTGGTTTGCCCTGCCAGGTCGACGATGTCCGGCGCGCCGCGTACCAGTTGCGCAGCCGCTTCGCGATCGGCCGGCCCGCCGAGCAGCACCGGCGTCAGTCCGGTCTGCTGACGCAGCATCGGCGCGAGCGCGTGCCATGCGTCGGCGAACCAGTGTTTCTGCGGCCGCGTCGTGAAGGCGGCGAAAACCGCATAGCGGCCCGGCGCCAGTCCGTTCGCCGCAAGACGTTCCAGCGCGCGCGCCTCTGCATTTGGATCGAGATACAGATGCGGCATGAAGTTGCCCGCATCCAGTCCCAGTTGCTGCGCCAGATAACGATATTCGGAACTGATGCGGGCGACGTCGCCGCCGCGCGGCACCACTTCGGTCATCAGCCATCGGCTGCCTTCGCGCGAACCAAGCCCGATGCGCCGCGGCGCGCCGGTCAGCCAGGCCAGCAGGCCGCTTTTCAGCAAGCCCTGCAGATCGAGCACGACATCGAACCGTTGCGCGCGAAGTTGCGCCCGAAAAGCACGCACGCGGCGGAAGAATTCCAGCCGGCGGCCGTCGCGCCACAGGGTTTTCCATTCCGCCTTCGGCCACAGGATGCGTTCGTCGATATGCGGGTCAGGCCGCAGCAGGGCATCGATGCCGGGTTCGACTAACCAGGCAACGTGCGCTCGGGGGTAGGTGCGTTTCAGCGCGGCGGCGATGGGCGACGAGAACACGACGTCGCCGATGGCGGAGCTGCGGATGATGAGTATGCGTTTCACGCGCGCTACGGTAGTTCGGGCTCGGCCCCGGTCAAGATGCCAATCTCTGTAAAGCCTTCGCCTTCGAGGCGACGCTTGGCTGAGGCAAACTGCAGAAATGCTAGCGCCAGCTCGTCGATATCGGCGAAAGCACTCATTCTTTCTCGCAACCCAGTGCGTAGCGTCTGATGGTTAGCCGGATCCAAAGCGAACTCGAGCTGACTTTCCCATGCTTCTGTTGAGTTGGCGTGCAAGATACCAAGCGTTTCGATATTGCCGTAGTCACCTACCGGAGAAACGACGGTTGGCACATTCATCATTCCGCCTTCCACGGCCTTGATTGCCGACTTGCAGCGATTGAAAGGCGTGTCTTCAAGCGGAGCGATCAGGATATGACTGTCGCGGACGATTTCCCAATATGCATCGAAGGGAACGCGCTCCAGTCGTTTTACGCGGGGATGATCGAATCCGACCCCGATCGGCCCGACGAGACGCAAGCTTACGTCCTCATGACGATCAAGTAATTTCTTCAAAACCGGAAGCACGATCCCCAAATCGCGATCGTGGGTGCGCGTACCCGCCAGATACGAGATATTTCTGTTTCCGGCGCTTTTCGGCTCAATGGCCTTCCAGTTTCTGAAGCCTGCATTGGGAATAATGTGACACTGCGCATGAGG
>DATMTZ010000262.1:0-2081 GCA_035563975.1 Oxalicibacterium sp.
CGATCTCTGCCCGGCGTGCAGCAGCCGCTGACCCGCTTCACGCGCCCCATCCTGCGCGCCTGCATCCAGGCCAGGCCCGATCTGCAGATACAGGTTTTCGTGTGCCATCTGAAATCCAAGATGCCCGACTATCGCGCCGACGTCGCCGACGAACATCCTGATCAGACCGGCGTCGCCATGCTGCGCTCGATGATCCGGCGCGGCGCCGATGCGCTGGGCTTGCGCCACCTGCTTTCCGAGACGAACCGCCGTGCACGGATGCCGACAGTCGTGCTTGGCGATTTCAACGATGTCGCCACCGCGATTCCGACGCAGATGGTCATGGGCCTCGGCAAGTACCCGGTAGACGGCAAGGACGAACGGCTGTTCGACAGCTACCGCATCCAGTCGCGCCGCGATGTCATGCGCGACATCGGCTATACGCACATGCATGACGGCAGTTACGAAACGATAGACCACATCCTGGTTTCCGCCGAATTCAATGCCGCGCTGCCGGATGCGGTCGGCGAAGTAACGGAAGTCACCTACCTGAACGACCACATGCTGTTCAAGCAGACGCACGCGTCAGACCACGGCCAGGTGCTGGCGCGCATCGTACTGCGCGAGACGCAAGCCGATGCGAAACAGCAACCCGCGCCATTGCGGATCTGAGTGATGCGGTCTTGAATGCCGCTACATCTTCCCGCGCGGATGATGTTCGCCGTGCAGCTGCTTCAGGCGTTCGCGCGCAACGTGAGTATAAATTTGCGTCGTCGAGATATCGGCATGGCCCAGCAGCAGCTGCACCACGCGCAGGTCGGCGCCGTGATTCAGCAGGTGCGTCGCAAAGGCATGGCGCAAGGTATGCGGCGACAGCGGCGCGCGTATGTCCGCCGCAGTGGCGTATTTCTTGATCAGCGTCCAGAACATCTGGCGCGTCATCGCGCCGCCGCGCGCGGTAACGAACAGCGCATCGTCGATCTGGCCATTCAGGATCGCCGGCCTGCCCTCCGCCAGATAACGCTCGATCCACGCGCGCGCTTCCTGGCCGAAAGGCACCAGGCGCGTCTTGCCACCCTTGCCGGTGACGCGCAACACGCCTTCGTTCATGCCGACTTCGACCACTTTCAGCAGCACCAGCTCACTGACCCGCAGGCCGCTGGCGTACATCAGTTCCAGCATCGTGCGGTCACGCAGGCCCAGCGGCTGCTCGACATCCGGCGCCGCCAGCAGCGCTTCGACCTGCGCCTCGGACAAGGTCTTGGGAACGCGCGGCGCCTGTTTCGCCGAATGCATTTTCACGCAGGGGTCGTCGACGATCTTGCGCTGCCGCAGCGCCAGTTGATAGAAGCGCTTCAGCACCGAAAGGCGGCGATTGGATGAGGTGGCCTTCGTCGTCTCGTGCTTGGCGAAGAAATAGGCGTTCAGGTCTGCCGCTCGCGCCTCAAGCAGCGCTTTGCCGCACTCGGCCTGCAGCCAGTTCGCAAACAGACGCAGGTCGCGGCGATAGGCTTCCAGCGTGTTCTTCGCCAGTCCGTCTTCCAGCCACAGCGCATCGCAGAATTCATCGATCTCGGGCTGGCTGCGCAAGGGCGCGTCGGCCGGCACGCCATGCTTCGCGCCCGGCATCAGTAGCCCGCGACCTTTTCGTGCGCCAGCAGCCAGCGCTTGACGGCGATATGGAAACCCGCCTCGTCATCACTGTTGCCGAAGCCGCCCAAACCGCCTGATGCCGTGACGCGATGACAGGGAATCACCAGCGGATACCAGTTGGCGCCGCAAGCCTGTCCCACCGCGCGCGGCGCGGATCGAAGCTGGCGCGCGATGCCGCCGTAGGTCAGCACTTGGCCGCGCGGAATCGTGGAGATCGCCTGCCACACCTTGCGCTGAAAGGCAGTGCCCGCTACGGCCAGCGGCAGATCGAACGTGAAGTCTGCATCGTCGAGATAGCGCAGCACTTGCTGCGCCGCGCGTTCGGCCAGCGCATCGCGTGGCGCCTGTTCATGATAGCTCGGGGGCAGATAGACCAGTTCGCACACCGTGTCGTTGTCAGTGCGTATGCCGACCGCGCCAAAGCCGGCTTCCACGATCGCGGAGAACGA
>DATMTZ010000263.1:0-4431 GCA_035563975.1 Oxalicibacterium sp.
TCTTCTCCGATGTCAAGGCGCTAGCCAAGCAGCATCTGGTCGATGTCTGGGACCATGCCTTCCTGGTGTACCGGGAAGACACGCCGGTGCGTGCCTTTCTGGAAGGCTTGCCCGACCACAAGACGGTGATCATCGACCGCATCCCGACAGTGGAAAACCTGGCGCAGACCGCGTTCGACATCCTGAATCCTGTGTACACCGATCGTTACGGCACCGGCCTGCGCCTGCAAAAGCTGGTGTTGCACGAAACGCCCAATTGCTGGGCCGAGATCACCGCGTAAGCCGAACGTATGGACGACGCGGTCTACATGCGGCAGGCGCTCGATCAGGCGCGCAACGCCTGGGCGCTGGGCGAAGTCCCGGTGGGTGCGGTGGTCGTCAAGGATGGCGCGATCGTCGCTACCGGCTTCAACCAGCCAATCGGCACGCACGACCCGACCGCGCACGCCGAAATCATGGCCCTGCGCGCTGCCGCAACGATACTCGGCAATTACCGGCTGCCCGGATGCGAACTGTTCGTTACCCTGGAACCCTGTGCGATGTGTTCTGGCGCGATGATGCATGCGCGGCTGGCCCGCGTCGTATATGGCGCGTCCGATCCCAAGACCGGCACCTGCGGTTCCATCGTCAATCTGTTCGAACAGGAGCGCCTGAATCATCACACCGAACTGGTGGGCGGCGTGCTGGCCGACGAGTGCGGCGACCTGCTGCGCGAATTCTTTGCGGAGCGCCGCAAGCAGGCGCAGGCCGCCAGGCTGGCGGGCTGATATTGCCGCATATGATTGGCGCTGCACTATTTCCGTTTAGTCCCTAGTCTGGAAGCCAGCCTTGCCGAGCGTTCAAGTCAACGACATCACCATCGAATACGAAACACAGGGCAATCCCGGCGGCGAGCCGGTGCTGCTGATCATGGGACTTGGCATGCAACTGGTGTCGTGGCCCGAATCGTTTTGCGAAGGATTGCTGAAACAGGGCTTTTACCTGATCCGCTTCGACAACCGCGACAGCGGCCTGTCGACCAAGCTGGCACATCTCGGCAAGCCCAATACCACGCTCGCCGTGTTGAAGCTGATGCTGCGCATGCGGCTGAAAGCAGGATATACGCTGGAAGACATGGCTGCGGATGCGGTCGGCCTGCTGGATGCGCTGCATATCCGCAAGGCGCACATCGTCGGCGTATCAATGGGCGGCATGATCGCGCAGATCGTTGCCGGCAACTATCCGGAGCGCACGCTGAGCCTGACGTCCATCATGTCGACCAGCGGCCGCCGCGGCTTGCCGGGACCGACGAGGGAAGCGCGCAAGGTATTGTTCGCCAAGCCGCCCGGCGGCGGACGAATCGATGAGGTGGTCGAGCATTTTGCCGATACGCTGCGCGTCATTGGCAGCCGCGCGCATCTGGCGCCGGAAACGGTGCTGCAGCAGCGCATACGCGCCAGCGTCGAACGTTGCCTGGAGCCGGTCGGCACGACGCGCCAGTTGCTGGCAATCGGCGCTTCCGGCGACCGCGTCGCCTTGCTGCGGTGCATCCAGACGCCGACACTGGTCATCCACGGCAGGCAGGATCCGCTGGTGCCGGTCGCATGCGGGCGCGACGTGGCACGCCTGGTGCCGCATGCCGTCATGGAAGAAATCGACGACATGGGCCATGATTTGCCGGATGCGCTCAATCCGCGGCTGACCGAATTGATCGGCGCGCACTTTCGCGCTGCCAGCTGTTTGCAGAAAACGAACCCGACATGACGAATGCAGATTTGAACGAAGGCATACACGCGCTGATCCGCGGCACGGGTGACAGGGCGCCGGTGGTCGCAGTGGTTGCGCCGAGCGGCTATCCGGTGGACGAGGACGCGGCGCAACGCGGCATCGTCAACCTGTGCCGGCAGGGCTGCCACGTTCGCAATTACTACGAGAGCGACCGCAAGTTCCAGCGCTTCGCCGGCACCGATGAAAGCCGCATTGCGCAGCTGCATGCGGTGGCTGCCGATCCGGAGGTCGATATCGTGCTGGCGCTGCGCGGGGGCTATGGCTTGACGCGCCTGCTGCCCGCGCTGGATCTTCGGATGCTCGCTGCCAGCGGCAAGCTGTTCGTCGGCCACAGCGATTTCACCGTGCTGCAGATGGCACTGCTTGTGCACGGCGCGCCGAGCTTCGCCGGGCCGATGCTGTGCGACGATTTCCTGCGTGAAGAGCTGAGCAGCCTTACGCTGAACAGCTTCTGGCATTGCATGCTGCAGGACGACTGCAGCGTGCAGGCGGGGGCCGAAGGCAATCCGGACATCACCGTCGAGGGCACGCTATGGGGCGGCAATCTGGCGATGCTGGCGCACCTGGTCGGTTCGCCCTATCTGCCTGCCGTGGACGGCGGCATCCTGTTCGTCGAAGACATCAACGAACATCCGTATCGCGTCGAGCGCATGCTGCTGCAACTGGCGCATGCGGGCATCCTGGCGCGGCAGCGTGCGGTCCTGCTCGGCGATTTTTCAGCCTACAAGCTGAGCGCGTACGACAATGGCTACGATTTCGACCAGATGGTGGCTTATTTGCGCGCGCAGTTGCCAATCCCCATCCTCACCGGCCTGCCGTTCGGCCACGGCCGCGACAAGGCGACGCTGGTCAATGGCGCGCAAGCGAAGCTGGTGGCGCAAGGAAGCGCATTCGAACTGCGCATGCGCGCTTACCCGAACCTGCGCGCACGCAATTGAGTCGGGGACGGTCTCGGACTTCCTGACCTGCGGCGGTTTCCTTTAAGCGGGCGGCATGCCGATGGATGCCCTCCCGTGGCGGATGGTAGAATGTGCGGCTGTTTTTCATTCTCTCCGCAAAGGTTTTCCTCAGTGCTTTCCACAGCCAACATCACGATGCAGTTCGGCCCCAAGCCGTTGTTCGAAAACATTTCCGTCAAGTTCGGCGAAGGCAATCGCTACGGCCTGATCGGCGCTAACGGTTGCGGCAAATCCACCTTCATGAAAATCCTGGGCGGCGACCTCGAACCGAGCTCGGGCACGGTCATGCTCGATTCCAACGAGCGCCTGGGCAAATTGCGCCAGGATCAGTTCGCATTCGAGGAAATGCGCGTGCTCGACGTGGTGATGATGGGCCATACCGAGATGTGGGACGCGATGTCCGAACGCGATGCGATCTACGCCAATCCGGAAGCGACTGACGACGATTACATGAAGGCGGCCGATCTGGAGGCGAAGTTTGCCGAGTACGACGGCTATACCGCCGAGGCGCGTGCGGGCGAGCTGCTGCTGGGCGTTGGCGTCCCGCTGGAACAGCACCAGGGGCCGATGAGTGCGGTGGCGCCGGGCTGGAAGCTGCGCGTATTGCTGGCTCAGGCCTTGTTCTCGAATCCCGACATTCTGCTGTTGGACGAGCCGACCAACAACCTGGACATCAACACGATCCGCTGGCTGGAAGAGGTGCTGAACCAGCGCAACTCGACGATGATCATCATCTCGCACGATCGCCACTTCCTGAATCAGGTCTGCACGCACATGGCGGACATGGACTACGGCACGCTGAAAGTCTATCCGGGCAATTACGACGATTACATGCTGGCCTCGTCGCAGGCGCGCGCGCAGCAGCTGGCGAACAATGCCAAGGCGAAGGAAAAGGTCGCCGAACTGCAGGACTTTGTACGCCGTTTTTCGGCCAACAAATCGAAGGCGCGCCAGGCAACCTCGCGCGCCAAGCAGATCGACAAGATCAAGGTCGAGGATATCAAACCGTCCAGTCGTGCGAATCCGTTTGTGCGTTTCGAAGGCGAGAAAAAACTGCACCGGCTGGCGGTCGAGGTCGAAGGCTTGTCCAAGAAATACGATCGGCAACTGTTCAGCAACTTCAGCATGCTGGTCGAGGCGGGCGAGCGCATCGCGATCATCGGCGCGAACGGCGCCGGCAAGACGACCTTGCTGCGCTGCATCGGCGGCGCCGACATCACCGGCCTCGCAGCGGACCATGGCAAGGCGAAATGGGCCGAAAACGCGAACGTCGGCTACATGCCGCAGGATCCGACCGAAGAATTTGCGAGCGACAAAAATCTCACCGACTGGATGGGGCAGTGGACCAAGGAAGGCGACGACGACCAGGCGGTGCGCTCGATTCTCGGCCGCCTGCTGTTCGGCGGCGACGACGTAAAGAAGTCGGTCAAGGTGCTGTCCGGCGGCGAAAAAGGCCGCATGATGTACGGCAAGCTGATGCTGGGCCGTCACAATGTAATGCTGCTGGACGAACCGACCAACCACATGGACATGGAGTCGATCGAGTCGCTGAACATTGCGCTGGAAAAATACGCCGGTACCCTGATCTTCGTGTCGCACGATCGCGAATTCGTGTCGTCGCTGGCGACGCGCGTGCTGGAAGTGAAGGAGGGCGAAATCGTCGACTTCCAGGGTACGTATGAGGATTACCTGGCCAGCCAGGGCA
>DATMTZ010000264.1:0-4041 GCA_035563975.1 Oxalicibacterium sp.
GACCGAGGCGCAGCCGCCGAGCAGCAGACCGGCCAGCGCAAAAGTCGGCCACCAAGGTAATCGCATTATTCCCCCAAAAAACCGTACTTGATATTGCAAGGATAGCCGCGCCGGGAAACGTCGCCGTTACATTTTGTAACGGCACCGCACATTGCGTAGTGGAAATGATGTGTCTTGTGAAACTATTTCAAGGCTATTGGTTCAGAAGAGCTGATTCCCTGTTCCACATCCTTGATTGGTAAAATGGCACTTTGCATTTCGATGCGGCCGAATTCCTATGCGTACCGACACTCCAGCAGCGATTTATCGTAAAGATTACACGCCTCCCAACTATTGGGTGCATACCGTCGAGATGGGTTTCGATCTTGATCCTGTCGAGACCCGCGTTGCGACGCGCATCACGCTGACGCGCAACCTGGCCAACACCGATCGTGCCCTGCTGCTCTATGGCGAGGAACTGGAACTGATCCAGTTGCGCATGAACGGCCGCGCACTGGCAGCCCGACGCGATTACCGCATCGAGGACGGCGTGCTGCGTATCGAACAGGCGCCGAATGCCGTCACCCTCGATATCGAGACGCTGATCCGGCCGGACAAGAACACGTCGCTGATGGGCCTGTACGTCTCCAGCGGCAATTTCTTTACGCAATGCGAGGCCGAGGGCTTCCGCAAGATCACTTATTTCCCCGATCGTCCGGACGTGATGGCGAAATACAAAGTGATGCTGCGCGCGGACAAAAAGAAGTATCCGGTGCTGCTATCGAACGGCAACCTGATCGAGCAGGGCGATCTGGGCGACGGCCGGCATTATGCGCTGTGGCAGGACCCGTTCAAGAAACCTTCCTACCTGTTCGCGCTGGTGGCCGGCAATCTGGTTTGCCAGGAAGAGAAGATCAAGCTGAAATCCGGTCGTGAGGCCCTGCTGCAGGTATGGGTGGAAGACGGCAACCTCGACAAGACGCAGCATGCGATGACGTCGCTGATCAACAGCATCCGCTGGGACGAGAAGCGCTTTGGGCTGGAGCTCGATCTCGACCGCTTCATGATCGTCGCCGTCGGCGACTTCAATATGGGCGCGATGGAAAACAAGGGCCTGAACATTTTCAATACCAAGTACGTTTTGGCCAATCCGCGCATCGCGACCGATGTCGATTATGCCAACATCGAGGCGGTGGTCGGACATGAATACTTCCACAACTGGACCGGCAACCGCGTGACCTGCCGCGACTGGTTCCAGCTCTCGCTGAAGGAAGGCCTGACTGTTTTCCGCGACCAGGAATTTTCTGCCGACATGATCGGCACCGACAGCGGTCGCGCGGTCAAGCGCATCGACGACGTGCGCGTGCTGCGGCAGGCGCAGTTTCCTGAAGATGCCGGGCCGATGGCGCATCCGGTGCGTCCCGATTCCTTCGTCGAGATCAGCAACTTCTATACGGTCACCGTGTATGAAAAAGGCGCCGAAGTGGTGCGCATGTACCAGACGCTGTTCGGCCGCGACGGTTTTCGCAAAGGCATGGACCTGTATTTCGAGCGGCACGACGGCCAGGCGGTGCAGTGCGACGACTTCCGGGCGGCGATGGCGGATGCCAACGGCCGCGACCTCGCGCAGTTCGAGCGCTGGTATAGCCAGGCCGGTACGCCGCGCGTGTCGGTCACGACGCGCTACGACGGCGACGCGCAGACTTATGCAATGACGCTCGTGCAATCTTGCCCGCCGACGGCAGGTCAGGCGGACAAGCTGCCGTTCCTGATTCCGGTTTCGGTCGGTCTGCTGGACGGTGAAGGGCGCGACATGCCGCTATCGCTCGACGGAGTCGACGGCAATCCGACCACCTGCGTGCTTGAATTGAAGGAGAAGTCGCAGACCTTCGTGTTCCGCAACGTGCGCGAAAAGCCGGTGCCATCGATCCTGCGCAATTTTTCCGCGCCGGTCATCCTGGAATATGAATACAGCGATGAAGAACTGGCCTTCCTGATGGCGCACGACAGCGATGCCTTCAACCGCTGGGAAGCCGGACAGCGCCTGGCGATGCGGCGCCTGCTGGCATTGACCGCGTTGGCGCAATCGGGCGACGAACTGAATGTGGATGGCGCCTTGGCTGCAAGCTATTCCGCTACGCTGAACAACCAGAAGCTGGATCCCGCCTTCCGTGAAATCGCCCTCAGCCTGCCATCCGAGACGGTGGTGGCCGAGCAGATGGACGAGATCGATCCGCAGGCAATTCACCGCGCGCGGCGTTTCCTGCGCCGTTCGCTGGCACAGGAGCTGCGGGCCGATCTGGTGCGCGCTTACGAGCAGAACCGGGCCGATGGTCCCTACAGTCCGGACGCCGAGGCAGCCGGCAAGCGCGCGCTGACGAACATGGCGCTGTTCTACCTGGGCGAGCTCGACGATGCGGAAGCGCATGCCTTGATGCGCACGCAATACGAGCAGGCCAACAACATGACGGACCGGATTGCCGCATTGACCGCCATGGTGAACGGCCGTTCGCCGGGTCGCGATGCGTCGCTGGCCAGTTTCTACCGCGATTTCGAACAGGAGCCGCTGGTAATTGATAAATGGTTCTCGCTGCAGGCGATGGCGCCGACCACCGACGTCGCCGCGGTCCGGAAACTGATGCAGCATTCGGCCTTCTCGCTGAAGAATCCGAATCGCGCGCGCAGCCTGATCTTCAGCTTCTGCAACGGCAATCCATCGGGTTTCCATGCGACGGACGGCAGCGGCTACGATTTTTGGGCGGAACAGGTGATTGCGCTCGATGCCCTGAATCCGCAGGTTTCCGCGCGTCTGGCGCGCAGCCTGGACCGCTGGCGCAAATACGCGCCGGCGTTGCGCGACAAGATGCAGGCGGCATTGACGCGCGTGGCGAATGCGCCGCGTCTGTCCAAGGATCTGAAGGAAGTGATTACCAAATCGCTCGGAGAGTAAGCGAACAAGCGGCAACAGAATCAATAATGAAAAGGAAAACATGAAACGCGTCAGCCTCACGCAGTACCTGATTGAAGAACAACGCCAGCACAACAACATCCCTGCAGAACTGCGCCTGCTGCTGGAGGTCGTGGCGCGAGCCTGCAAGACCATCAGCCATTCCGTCGGCAAGGGCGCGCTCGGCGATGTACTTGGTACCGCCGGCAGCGAAAACGTGCAAGGCGAGGTGCAAAAGAAGCTTGACGTGATTTCCAACGAAATCCTGCTGGAGGCGAACGAGTGGGGCGGTCACCTGGCCGCGATGGCCTCCGAGGAGATGGAAGAGATCTATCCGATTCCGAATCGCTATCCGCTCGGCGGCTACCTGCTGCTGTTCGATCCGCTGGACGGTTCCAGCAACATCGACGTCAACGTCTCGATCGGCACGATCTTTTCCGTATTGAAGGCGGCGGAAGGCGGCGCGACGCCGAAAGAAGGCCATTTCCTGCAGCCGGGGGCAAAGCAGGTCGCCGCCGGCTATGCATTGTATGGACCGCAAACCGTGCTCGTATTGACGACCGGCAATGGCGTGCATTCCTTCACGCTCGACCGGGAAATGGGGGCATGGGTGATGACCCAGCGCGACATGAAAATTCCGGAAGACACCAAGGAGTTCGCCATCAACGCATCGAATGCGCGCCACTGGTATCCGCCGGTGAAGCGTTACATAGATGAACTGCTGGCCGGCACCACCGGGCCACGCGGCAAGGATTTCAACATGCGCTGGATCGCGTCGATGGTGACCGATGTACACCGCATCCTGAATCGCGGCGGCATCTTCATGTATCCGGCCGATGCGCGCGACCCGGATAAGCCGGGCAAGCTGCGCCTCATGTATGAAGCCAATCCGATGGCGATGCTGGTCGAGCAGGCGGGCGGCGCGGCCACCGACGGTCATCAGCGCATCCTTGATATCCAGCCTGAGAAGCTGCACCAGCGTGTCGCCGTGTTCCTCGGCTCGAAGAACGAGGTCGATCTGGTAACGAGTTATCACCGGTAACAGTCGTCGTTCTTTCAAGCATAAAGGCCTGCGCGAGCAGGCCTTTATGTTTTTCAAAAAAGATTTTTCAAAC
>DATMTZ010000265.1:0-7290 GCA_035563975.1 Oxalicibacterium sp.
TGCTGCCGCTCCGCCAGTTTGCGCTTGATCTCGGGCATTGCCCTCATTGCCGCCTGCTCGCCCGCCAGCACCGCGAGATTGCGTCCGGCAAAATCGTTGCCCTTCATGCTGCCCAGCGGCGGCTGGATCACGATGTCGGCATCCTTCAGTTCAAAGCGGTTGATGCTTTGCCCCATGATGGCGAAAGTCTGCAGCAGCACGTCGAACGAGCTGGCGGCCATCTGCACTTCGGGTTGCACCGAGATATTGACCGCGATGATGAAATCCGCGCCCATGTCGCGCGCAAAATGCACCGGCACCGGCGCCACCAGGCCGCCATCAACATACAGATGGTCGCCTATCTTGACCGGCTGAAAAACGCTGGGCACCGCCGACGAAGCGCGCACTGCCAATCCCGTATTCCCGCGCTGGAACAGGATAGGCTGGCCGCTGTTCAAATCGGTCGCGACGGCGCCGAAGGGAATTTTCAACTTTTCAATCGGCGTATTGCGGACCGCCTTGTTGACGTAGCTCTCCAAGGCTTCACCCTTCAGCACGCCGCTGGAAGTCGAAAAGAACGGCACCGACCAGTCGGAGATCGCCGCCTCGTCCATCTTCAGTGCCAGCTTTTGCAGCGCAAAGCCGTTGTTGCCGGCGGCGTACAAGGCGCCAACGACGCTGCCGGCGCTGGTGCCGACCACCATGTCCGGCACGATGCCCTGCGATTCCAGCGCCTTGATCACGCCGATATGCGCGAAGCCGCGCGCGGCGCCGCCGCCGAGCACTAGTGCAACTTTTACTGGCGCCGGCTTGGTCTCTGGCACAGGGTGCGACGCAGATTCGGACGGGGATAAAACTGAACAGGACGTTTGCAGAATGACCGCGGACAGGAGCAGCAGTCGGAAAAAGTATGCGGTCAATGCCATGGAATATCGATGAAAGCGTTAATGGAATCCCTCATTCCCGTTACGCTGGAATGACGGCCTTCTATTGGATACGCGCGCAGTAACGATGAATCACGCTTCCAGGCAGAGCCTCAAAGCCGCATCCCAATCCGGCAAATCGCAAAAGGCAGCCCTCAGCTTGTCCGACGAAAGAACGGAATTGTGCGGGCGTTTCGCCGGCAAAGGATACTCCACCGTAGCAATCGGCGTGACGCGCGGCTTCTTCACCGTCGACGCATGGTCGACAATTGCCTGCGTAAAGCCGTGCCAGCTGGTTCGTCCATGCGCGGTCAGGTGATATACGCCCGCATGATCCTGCCAGACTTCATCGCTAATTAATCGCTTTGCGCCGGCGCGCGTTTCCGCCTGCAGCTTCGTCACGATATGCGCGGTCGTCTCCGCGATCGTGCGGCACCATGTCGGCGCCCCGAACTGGTCGGCAACGATGCGCAGCTCATCGCGCTCCTGCGCCAGGCGCTGCACGGTGCGCAGGAAATTCTTGCCACGCATGCCGTACACCCAGCTGGTGCGCAAAATCAGATGCGGCACACCGCTGGCCTGAATTGCCTGTTCACCCGCCAGTTTGCTGCGGCCATAGACGTTCTGCGGATTCGGCGTGTCGCCTTCGACATAGCCGCCAATCTTGCTACCGTCGAACACGTAATCGGTAGAGTAATGAATGAGCGCCGCGCCAAGCTTCCTGGCCTCTTCCGCCATGACGGCCGGCGCCTCGGCATTGATGCGCATCGCCAGATCGGGTTCGCTCTCGGCCAGGTCGACGGCGGTATAGGCCGCCGGATTGACGATGAGCCCAGGCTTGACGCTGCGGATCGCTTCGCGCACACGGTCCGGATATGCCAGATCCATGCCGGAACGATCGAGCGCCACGACGTCGCCCAGACCCTGCAGCGAGCGCTCCAGTTCGTAGCCGACTTGCCCGCTGCGGCCGGTAAGCAATATCTTCAAGCGAAGATCTCCGCATCGGTCAGCATCAGACCGCGTTGATCCTTTTCGGACAGGACCGGCGCCGCATCGATCGGCCACGAAATGCCGATCGCCGGATCGTTCCACGCGATGCAGCGCTCATGCTCCGGCGCCCAGTAATCCGTTGTCTTGTACAGAAATTCTGCCGATTCGCTCGTTACAAGAAAACCATGCGCAAAGCCTTCCGGTATCCACATCTGCCGCTTGTTTTCGGCGGACAGGACTGCGCCTACCCAGCGGCCAAAGCTGGGAGAGCCGCGGCGAAGATCGACTGCGACGTCGAACACCTCGCCCGCCACCACGCGCACCAATTTTCCCTGCGGCTGGCGTATCTGGTAATGCAGCCCCCGCAGCACGCCTTTTACCGAGCGCGAATGATTGTCCTGCACAAAGCGCACCGGCCGGCCAGCAGCCTCAGCGAAGCGCGCCTCATTGAAACTCTCAAAGAAAAAGCCGCGGTCGTCACCGAATATCTTCGGTTCGATCAGCAGCACATCGGGAATGGCCAAAGATGTCGCCTTCATGTCAGAACACCTTGTCGTTCAAGATATGCAGCAGATAGCGCCCGTAACCGTTTTTCTTCAGCGGCTCCGCCAGCTTTGCCAGTTGCGCTGCATCGATATAGCCTTTACGGAAGGCGATTTCCTCCGGACAGGCGATTTTCAATCCCTGGCGATGTTCGATGGTGGCGATGAACTGTCCTGCTTCCATCAACGATTCGTGCGTGCCGGTGTCCAGCCACGCCATGCCGCGCCCCATGACTTCGACATTCAATTGCCCGCGTTCCAGGTAGCGCCGGTTGACGTCGGTAATTTCGAGCTCGCCGCGCGCCGATGGCTTGATGGAGGCGGCGATATCGCATACCTGGTTATCGTAAAAGTACAAGCCGGTAACAGCGTAATTCGATTTGGGCTTGACCGGCTTCTCTTCGATGCTGACAGCACGCTGCTGGCTGTCGAACTCCACCACGCCGTAACGCTCTGGATCCTGCACGTGATAGGCAAATACGGTTGACCCGCTTGGTGACTGCGAAGCTTGCTTTAATTGCTGGTCGAACGCATGGCCGTAGTAAATGTTATCGCCCAGGATCAGTGCGGATGGATCGTTGCCGACAAAGTCGCGGCCGATGATGAACGCTTGCGCCAGCCCATCCGGCGACGGCTGCACCGCATATTGCAGATTGATGCCCCACTGGCTACCGTCGCCGAGCAGCTCGCGAAAACGCGGCGTGTCCTGCGGCGTGGAAATCAGCAGGATATCCCGTATGCCGGCCAGCATCAGCGTGGTCAGCGGGTAATAGATCATCGGCTTGTCGTACACCGGCAGCAGCTGCTTCGAAATCGAGATCGTTACCGGATAAAGACGGGTGCCGGAGCCGCCGGCAAGAATGATGCCCTTGCGGCCGGCAGCCTGGTTGGAAGCGTGATTCATGCTGTTTTCTGTGCGCCGTCGCTGGTTGCCGACAGGCTCTCCCTTGTCTTGTAATTTTTATCCAGCCACTTCATGTATTCGCCTGACTGCACTTCCTGCACCCAGGCTTGATTGTCGAGATACCACTGCACGGTTTTCATGATGCCGGTCTCGAAGGTCTCTTCCGGCTTCCAGCCGAGTTCGCGTTCGATCTTGCGCGCGTCGATCGCATAGCGGCGATCATGGCCGGGACGATCGGCCACATGCGTGATCTGTTCGCGGTAGCTTTTTCCCCGTGCGCTCGGCGCCAGCACGTCGAGAATCTCGCACAGGGTGTTGACGACATCCAGGTTGGCCTTCTCGTTCCAACCGCCCACATTATAGGTTTCGCCCGGAATGCCGGCAGCCAGCACGCGCCGGATCGCCGCGCAATGATCGCCGACGTACAACCAGTCGCGCACCTGCTGCCCGTCGCCATAGACCGGCAAGGGCTTGCCGGCCAGCGCATTGGCAATCACCAGCGGAATCAGCTTTTCGGGGAAATGGTAAGGACCGTAATTGTTGGAACAATTGGTAGTCAGTGTCGGCAAGCCGTAGGTATGGTGATAGGCACGCACCAGATGATCGGACGCGGCCTTGGATGCGGAATATGGACTGTTCGGCGCATACGCAGTCGTTTCCGTGAATGGCGCATCGTCGCGACCCAGCGTGCCGTACACCTCGTCGGTGGAAATGTGCAGGAAGCGGAATGCGGCCTTGTCTTCCGCCGCCAGGCCAGACCAGTATCCCAGTGCCGCCTGCAACAGGCTGAACGTGCCATTGACGTTGGTTTCGATGAAAGCGGCTGGGCCGAGGATGGAACGGTCGACGTGGCTCTCTGCCGCAAAATGGACGATGGCGCGCGGCCGGTGCGTGGCAAGCAGCGAAGACATCAGTTCAGCGTCGCCAATATCACCATGCACAAAAACATGCCGAGCGTCGTCCCGCACCGATAACAGGTTGCTCAGATTGCCGGCATAAGTCAACTTGTCGAGATTCAGTACCGGCTCGTCATGCTGCGCCAGCCAGTCCAGAACAAAATTGGAGCCGATGAAACCCGCTCCGCCCGTTACCAAAATCATCTTGAAGTCCCAAAGAAATATTGCTGCAGAACGGCCTGCGTACCCGCCCGGACTGCAGACTTAGATCACCCGCTTTAAATGCGCTCTGCCCTGCACGTCGCCGGCGCTATTCTCGTTTACAGCATCCCGATTTTCGCGCCAAAGAAGATCCTCGATCTCGCATTGCGGCGCGTACTCCGTTACCGCTTGCAAAAGCAGGTTACGTATCGCCTCGTAGTCGAAACGCTCGCACGCATCTTCCAGTTGCAGCAGTATCGCTTGCAGGACGTCAGCAGCAAGCTCCATTTCCTGCGCGCGCATGATTAGCGGATGCTGGGTGCCGACCACATTGGAGCCGATCAGCAATTCCTCATACAGTTTTTCTCCTGGACGCAGGCCAACGTGCTGAATTTCGATTGCATCCGGCGCATCGCTGTCGCCCCTCACCTCCAGGCCGCTCAGGTGCACCATGCGCTTGGCCAGATCGAGAATCTTGACCGGTTCGCCCATGTCCAGCACAAAGACATCACCGCCCTCGCCCATTGAACCAGCTTGCAGCACCAGTTGCGCCGCTTCCGGGATGGTCATGAAATAACGGGTAATTTCAGGATGCGTGACGGTCACCGGACCGCCTGCCATGATCTGTTTGCGGAACAGGGGCACGACGGAACCTGATGAACCCAGCACATTGCCGAAGCGGACCATGCAGAAACGCGTCTTGTCCTGTGTGCGGGAATACGCCTGCAGAATCAACTCCGCCAAGCGTTTGGTAGCGCCCATCACATTCGTCGGCCGAACCGCCTTGTCGGTCGAGATCAGAACAAAGCAGCCGACGCCTGCCGCAATGGCGGCCTGCGCCATCACGTCGGTACCGAAAGCATTGTTGCGCACACCCTGGATCGGATTGTGTTCAACCAGCGGGACATGCTTGTAGGCAGCGGCGTGATAAATGGTATCGACCCGGAAGGCGCGCAAAATCTGCTCGCACTTTTTCCCGTCCAGCACCGAGCCGAGGAACGGCAGAACCTCAAGCTCGATACTCTTGGCACTCCTGATTTCCTGCAGTTCCTGCTCGATCTGGTACAAGGCATATTCCGACATGTCGAGCAAGATCAGCCGCGCCGGCGACAACTGGATAATCTGGCGGCACAGCTCGGAACCGATCGAGCCGCCGGCGCCGGTCACCATGACGACCTTATTGGCGATACAGGTCGACAGCAGATGCGGCTCCGGTGCCACCGCATCGCGGCCCAGCAAATCTTCGATCTCGACGTCGCGAATGTCCTGCAGGCGGAGCTCGCCATTCACCAGACTGGCGATCGGCGGCGTGACCTTGATCTTGATCTTCAGCGGCTCCAGCCGCTCGAGAATCGCCTTCTGCTCGGCCTTGCTCAGCGACGGCATAGCGAGCAATACTTCCTTCACGTGCTTATCCGCCACCAGGCGCGGCAGGGCGCTGGACGGCCATACCTTTACGCCGGCAATCGTTGCGCCATGCAATTCCTTCCTGTCGTCCACCAGCGCAACAGGCAGATATTCATGTCCGGCGCGCAAAGCGCTTGCCAACTGCATCCCGGAATGACCTGCGCCATATATCGCCACGCGCACCGCATTGCCGCGGTCATCCAGCCGCAGCAAATACCCGCGGGCCAGGAAACGGCTCGAAATGACATACAAGATCGCGCCCAGCCAATAAATCCCGAAAACGCCGCGCGAGAAGGTCTGGGTATGCATAAAGGCGGCCAGCGCCGCTAGAAAGACGACCGACAGTGTGACGCCGAGCACCACGACATAAACGATTTTTTGGTCGATGAAGCGAATGACGGCACGATACAGGCCAAGCTTGATGAAGATGGGGATCGAGATCAACGGCGCCGCCGTGATCATCCAGAAGTACGACCCAAGCACGAGCGGCATCATTGCCGTGTCGTAACGCAGCAAAATCGCCAAGTAGAACGCCAGCGGCAGCATGAAGAGGTCAACGGCCGCTGCCAGTAACTGCTTTTGAAAACGCGGTAATTCGAGGAACGAGCGCATGGGACTCAGTGAGTAATACCGTCTTTTCTCAGAACTTTCTGAAAAGTAAGAAAGATGATCGTTATATCAAAACAAAAAGAGCGACGTTTCATGTACTCCACGTCGAGCGCCACTTTCGCAGGGATGGGAAGCTCATCACGCCCGTTGACCTGCGCCCAGCCGGTCAATCCCGGCTTGAGCTTGTCAACACCATAACTGGTACGCAACGATATCAGATCATCTTGGTTGAACAAAGCGGGGCGCGGCCCGACGAAGCTCATGTCGCCCTTGAGGATGCTCCATAGCTGGGGCAGTTCGTCCAGGCTGGATTTTCGTAAAAAGGACCCAATCGGGGTCAGGAACTGCTGAGGATTCGCCAATAAATGCGTCGCCACCGCCGGCGTATCCACTCGCATCGTGCGGAATTTTGGCATGCGGAAGATCGCATTATGCTGCCCTACCCGATCGGACCAATAGATTGCCGGCCCGCTAGACGTCAACTTCACCAGTAACGCTACCAAGGCGATCGGGATCAACAACATCACCAATGCCGCCAGTGCAGCGCAAAGATCAATCGCTCGCTTCATGGAGATCAGGAGTGCGATAAAAAATGCGCAACAGTAGCATTAATTGCATCTGTCATGCTGACGGGCGGTTGCCAATCCAACACGGATTGTGTTGCTCCCATATCGACCTGCAGCGAACCAAGCAAGCGGTCGGCCGCAGCCGACTTTCCCAACAGCGTGGCGCCGGCCGCAAGAAGCGCTGGCGGGACAGGCAGGAGAAAAATTTGCCTACTCATTGCGGCCGCCAACATTCGCACGAGTTCGGGCGTGCTGACATCGTGCCCGTCCGAT